>NZ_JAKIUR010000019.1 GCF_021647475.1 Lutibacter sp. | reverse complement strand
AATCTATACACAATTATATTACCTGGTATAACACCAAAAGACTGCATTCTAGTTTAGGATACCTTTCTCCCCTAGAAATGGAAATAAAATTGAAAGGAATTATTAATAAAGTGGCTTAAGAAAATTGTCCCAAATTTAGTAGGTAGTCCAATGTTGGGTATATTTAATATGATGACAGTATTAGTAAAAGAAAGGATTGGTGAGATTGGAATTAGAAAAGCGATTGGTGCTACCCCAAAATCCATTCAAAAAATGATTTTAATTGAGGCCGTACTTATAACACTATTTTCGGGTGTTATTGGGTTGATTATTGGTTATATAATTGTGATGCTAACTAATTTATATATTGTAGCCAGTAGTGATTCAGAACCTTTTTTAATTTTGAGTATTAATCTGCCCATTATTTTAGGAGCTTTAATATTATTAGTTTTGGCTGGAAGTATTGCAGGTATTATTCCAGCAAGAAAAGCTTCAAATGTATTACCAGTAAAAGCATTGCGTGAATTAAATAATTAAAAAATGAATAAGAAAATAATTATAACAATAATAATCCTATTGACGTCTATATTTTTCATTATAAAATTTGTAAATAATAAAAAGCAAATTCCTTCTGAATATCCAAAATATAGATTAATTGAGAAAAAAAGCTATATACTCGGTAAATTTTGGCCAATTGAAGAAGTTAAAATTAAATCAGAAATTTCTGGAATAATAGAGAATATTTTTATAAAGATAGGAGATAACATTTCCATAGGTCAAAAAATAGCCAAAATAAGAATTATTCCAAATCCAGAAAATATTGAATTAGCAAAACGAGCCTTACAAATTGCTAAAGTTGATAAAAATCAAAAACAAATTAATTTTGATAGAAATCAAAAACTTTTTGATAAAGGAGTAATTGCTAGAGTTGAATTTGAACGTTTTACACAGGATTTAAAAAATGCCAAAATTGAATATGATTATGCCATAAAAAACTATAACATTGCACTAAAGGGATTCTCTGCAAAAAATGAATCAAGAAATATTATTAAATCTACAATTAAGGGTACGGTTATAGACATTCCAGTTAAGGTGGGGATGAATATAACCCAAAGAAATAATTTTAATGAGGGTAATACAATTGCAATAGTAGCAAATATGAAAAATTTTATTTTTGAATTTAATATTGGAGAAACAGATGTAAATCAGATTCATATTAATGACGAATTTGGAATTGCCGTTAAAGCCTTTAATAATAAGCGTATAAAAGCTAGAATAATTGAACTCAAACCTTCATCTGCAAATCAGAAAAACAAATTTTCTTATTTGGCTAAAGCCAAATTGCTGAATAATAATTTACCTATTAAGCCAGGTTTTAGTGGTCTAGCTGAATTTTTATTAGAAAGTAAAACCAATGTTTTATCAATTAAGGAAAAAAATATTATTTATAAAGGAAGTAAATCTTTTGTAGAAATTATTAATGATAAAGGAAATATTAGTAAAGTTGAAATCACAAGAGGTGTTACTGATGGAATTTATACTGAAATGATAAATGGTATTTCTAAAACGGACAGGGTAAAAAGTCAATGATAATTTTTAACATTAAGAATAGTAATTTATCCATTGGCAAAAAATTTAAAGGGAATAAAAACTAAAAAAATATAATAATACCCATTGTGCATTTAAATAATACTGATTTTTTAATTATATATCTTTCTAAAGATAAATTTATTAATGTATTGAATAACCATTAAAGCTGTCAATTTTAATAGTATTCTAGTTCTATTGATCATATAATTGAGAGAATAATGTTTCCATCTATTTCTTTTTTTATGTATAAAGTTTTTTTGTAATCTCTTTGATTATTCCTCATAGGTATATTTAATTTTACAGATTTCAAACAAATTAAGTTGTATTTCTAATGAAAGATAACCTCTACCGCCAATTAAAGTCCAATCGTTTATTTGTGAAGGAATATTTTTGAGAGACACAATATAATTTCGTAATTTGTATTTAAGTTGTTCATAATAACCTGAGTTCGATGTAAGAAAGTAGTATTTTTCATACAGAAATAGCAGAATAATTTATATATTTAAGTGTTGATAATCAAACATATAATTAATTATTCTGTTATGATTTCTGAATATAAATTTGCTAATTTATTTTGTTCTATTGCTAATTTACGGATTTTCGGTAAGTGTCCAACTTCTTTATATTAAATCATAATGCGCAACGGGTTTATAAAAAAAATTAATAATTTGGCATTCAGTTAATATTTGTGCTTTTATAATTTTAGACCATACTAAAACTTTGTGAATTATAAAAAACATGGGATTAATAAATATTAGCTGGATATACTTACTAAAAAGACTCGTTTATTTTTAAAATAAGCGAGTCTTTGTTTATAGCTTGATTTAATTTCTAACTTATTGCTTTAGTTAATTCTTGTTGAATGTTGTTTGGTACTAATTCAAAATTAGAAAATTTGGTAGTAAAACTTCCTCTACCTTGTGTTATAGAACGTAAAGTTGTAGAATATTTATACATTTCAGCTAATGGTGTTTTTGCTTTTATAGTTTGGTATTTTCCATCACTATCCATTCCTAAAATTATAGATCTTCTTCCTTGTAAGTCAGTCATTACATTCCCTAACATTTCTTCGGGAACTTTAACTGTTATCTCATTAATAGGTTCTAATAATTTAGGTTTTGCATTTAAAAATGCATCTTTAAAGGCATGAGCACCTGCAATTTTAAATGAAATATCATTTGAATCTACAGAGTGCATTTTACCATCAAACAACATCACTCTAATATCACGAGCATAGGAGCCAGTTAGTGGACCTTCTTCCATTACTTCTAAAATACCTTTTAAAACGGCTGGTAAATAACGAGTGTCAATAGCACCGCCAACAATACAATTGTAAAAAATTAATTTTCCGCCCCAATCTAATTCTATTTCTTCTTTACCTCTAATATTAAAACCGTCAGGTTCAGGCATTCCTTCAAAATAGGGTTCAATTTTAATGTGTACTTCTCCAAATTGACCTGATCCTCCGGATTGTTTTTTATGTTTATAACTTGTGGTTGCAGAGCGTTGAATGGTTTCTCTATATACTACTTTTGGCTGTTCAAAATTAGCTTTTATACCATACTCTTTTTTTAGTATCCAGTCAATAGTAGCTAAATGCAATTCTCCTTGGCAAGAAAGAATTAATTGTTTTAATTCTTTTGAATATTTAATTTCAACTGTTGGGTCTTGGCTTTTTATCTTTTTCAAAGCTTCATTTAACTTTTCTTCTTCATTTTTATCCTGAGCTCCAACTGATTTATGTATTCTTGGCGAAGGAAAATTAATTGGTTTAACTGTGATTTCTGAACCTTTTGTTCTTAAAGTATCATTAGTTTCAGTATATTTTAATTTAAGTGTTGCACCTATATCACCAGCAGTTAATTTTTCAACTGGTTCTCGGTTTTTACCATCCATTATAAATAATTGGTTGACACTTTCAATTTCACTGTTTCTGGAATTTTCCAATTTATCATTTTGTTTAATTTCTCCTGATTTTACTTTGAAAAAACTAATTTGTCCTAAGTTTGGTTCGTATAATGTTTTAAAAATAAATAGGGAAGTTGGTGCATCAGCTTGGCAAACTAATTCATTGCCTTCAACGGTTTGTTCGGGTTTTAAATCGGCAGAAGAAGGTGTAACATTATCAATAAAGCCCATCATTCTACCTGTGCCCATATCATTTAAAGCGGAGATACAAAATACTGGGTATAATTCATTATTTAACATTCCTTTTTTAATTCCTTCACGCATTTCATCCTCATTTAAAGTGCCTTTATCAAAATATAGTTCCATTAAATCTTCATCATTTTCAGCAGCTTTTTCTACCAATTCATTTTGTAATTTATTTGCTAATTCTTTTTGATCTTCAGGTATTTCAAGTTTTTCAGGTTTTCCACCGTTTGGCCCAAATTTGTACATTTTCATTTTTAAAACATCCACAATGCATTGAGCGCCATCAACAACTAACGGATATTGAATTTTAATGACATTTTTACCAACTAAATCTACAATACTTTTAAAACTTTCATCAAAATCTGCATTAGGATGATCTATTTGGTTAACGGCAAATAATGTTGGTAATGAAAAGCGATCAATATAATTCCATATAATTTCTGTACCAACTTCAGCCCCTTGCTGAGCATTTATTACCATAACTACAGAATCGGCAACACGCATAGTTGAGGCAATTTCACCTATAAAATCGTCTAAGCCTGGGGTGTCAATAATGTTAATTTTGTAATTACGCCATTCCGTATGTAATGGCGTTGAATAAATGGAAGTTTCTCTTTCTTGTTCTATTTCGTGATAGTCAGAAACTGTATTTTTGTTTTCAACACTACCACGGCGTTTGAGAAGTCCAGCTTCAAAAAGCATTGTTTCTGCTAATGTAGTTTTACCACTTTTATTGGCTCCTACAAATGCAACGTTTTTAATGTGTTTATCATCGTATATTTTCATAATCAAAAAAATTATATTAAAAAGATGCATAAAGTTACAAACTTTTTAATAGATATATATGACTAATGTTAGGGTTTTTTTAAGCTTTTTTTACTACTTGAAAAGTGATGAATTCATCTAAATAATTCTAAAATTACAATTCAGTCTGTTTTTTTTACAGTTGAGGATTTAAAAATTTTAAGATTTAGATTGTTTTCACAGTTTTGTATCAGAAAAATAAATATTTAACTTAAATTAATAATTATGCAGCAATTAATTTTAACTTTAGTATTAGTACTTTCATCGGTAGTAACTATAAATGTGCAAGATAAAGTAGTTAAAGAATCAACTGTAACAGTTACAGTAATTAATGCACTTTCAGATAAAGGAACTATAAAATTTGCTTTATATACGCAAGAAAATTTTATGAAAACACCTTTGCAGAGTATTTCATCAACTATAAAAAATGGAGTAAGTAAAGCCGTATTTAAAAACGTAGCGGTTGGTGAATATGCTATTATTTGTTATCATGATGAGAATGAAAATAACCGATTAGATTTTGATGAAAGAGGAATTCCTATTGAAAGTTTTGGCACTTCAAATAATGTGATGGAATTTGGTCCTCCACAATTTGAATCGGCTAAATTTGAGGTGTTAGATAAAAATGTGACATTAGAAATTAAATTTTAATTCAATAGATATGAGTTTGATATTTATAATTATATATACAGTTTGGTTTTTATCAGAAGTTATTTTGAGTCTATTATTACGTTCAAAAAATAAAGGATCTAAAAATAAAGATAACGGTACTTTAAAAATCCTTTGGGTATTAATTTTAATTGCAATTTTTTTAGCAATTTTCGTCTCTCATTTTAATTTCCCGATAACTAAAAATACAGCAATATACTATGTTGGTCTTTTATTTATCTGTACAGGAGTTATTTTTAGGTTTGCAGTAATTGCATATTTAGGAAAGTTTTTTACAGTAGATGTTACCATTAAAGAAAATCATAAACTTAAAACGGATGGATTTTATAAATATGTGAGGCATCCATCTTATGCAGCTTCATTATTATCTTTTATTGGGTTCGGATTGTCTTATAACAATTGGGTTTCATTGCTAATTTTAGTCGTAATAATTTCAACTGCATTTTTAATTAGAATTAAAACTGAAGAAAAAGTATTAATAAATTATTTTGGAAAGGAATATTTAAATTATAAAAAAAGCACTAAAAAATTAATACCATTTATTTATTAAACATATTAATTAAAAAATCAATAAATTATAAACTATAAAGAAAGTATATTAGTAACCCGTTGTGCATTATGATAAAATTTCGTCAATTCGAGTGAATTTTAGCCTTTTTAGGCTTAAAATTAGTATCGAGAATAGGTTTTTTATTTAAAAATAGATGTTCTCGATACAATTTTTTATCAAAAATTACTCGAACTGACGTAACAGGATGTTTAAAGAGTCAAAATGCACAACGAGTTATTAGTGCTAAATTTTTTACCATAAAGTAATATGAAATTTAAAATCCATTACATATTTAAAGTATCTCTAATTATAGCGATAATTATTTTTGCTGTTGAGATATTGTTGTTTTCTAACGGATTTAATACTCCAATTAATGAATTAATTTTATCATTTGCCATTCAATTTATGTATGCATTTGTACTTTCTTTAATAAATTTTTATTTTTTCTATTATTTAGGTGAAAAAGTAAATTGGAAAGGTTACTCAATAAAACGATTAATTATTGGTGTATTTGGCTCTATAATTTTAACAATGGTAGGATTAATAGTACTACGTTTTATTACCGTAGTTTTTATTTTAGGAAAACCCGTAGCACAATTTATAAATGATAAAAATGCCAGTACGTATTATATTTTTGGATTAATTATTACGTTAGTGGCAAGTTTATTTTTTCACGCTATTTATTTTTATAAAGCTTTAACTGAAAAAAGAGTAAAAGAACAGCAAATTGTAGCAAAAACAGAAACCGCTAAATATGAATCTTTAAAAAGTCAGATTGATCCACATTTTTTGTTCAATAGTTTAAATGTGTTAACCTCATTAATTAGCGAAAATCCAAAACAAGCCGAAAAATTTACAACAAAATTAGCTAAAGTTTATCGATATGTTTTAGAACAAAAAAGTAAAGATTTAATTGATTTAGATGAAGAACTAAAATTTGCAAAAACCTACATGGAATTGTTAAAAATGAGATTTGAGAATGCAGTTACTTTTCAAATTCCTGAAAAAGCAAGTAATCCAAATCTAAAAATAATTCCACTATCGCTACAATTATTGCTTGAAAATACCATTAAACATAATATTGTTTCAGAAGATCAACCATTAAACGTAATTATAACTGAAGAAAATGGTTATTTAAAAGTGGTTAATAATTATAATCCAAAAACTTCTATTGAAAAAGGAACTAAAGTAGGACTAAAAAATATTATAGACCGCTATCAATTAATCACACTTAAAAAGGTGTTTATTGAAAAAAACAATAAAGAATTTAGTATAAAATTACCATTATTAACACAAAAAATTAAAATCATGAAAACATCAGATTCACAACAAAATACCAAATATATACGAGCCGTAGAACGCGTTGAAGAAATTAAAGGATTTTATTCAAGCCTAATTGCCTATTGCATTGTAATTCCTTTTTTAATATTTATAAATATTAAGTATAGTTCTGGCTTTTATTGGTTTTGGTTTCCAGCATTAGGTTGGGGAATAGGTCTTTTATTTCAAGGGTTCAAGGCTTTTAACTACAATCCAATATTAGGACATGATTGGGAAAATCGAAAAATTAGAGAGTTTATGAATGAAGATAAAAAACAATATTGGGAGTAGGGTTAAAGTCTAAAGTTTAAAAGTTATAAATACTAAAAAATATTAAAATGAGAACAAGTTATACAGAAGAAGATAAGTATATAAGAGCCAAGAAAAAAGTGGATAATTTAAAGGGATTTTATTCAAATTTATTAGCCTATGTCTTAGTAATTCCTTTTTTAATTTTTATAAATTATAAAACTTCACCAGGTTATTATTGGTTTTGGTGGCCAATGTTTGGTTGGGGAATTGGAATTTGCTTTCATGCCTTTAATGTATTTAATTATAAAATAGGATTAGGTAAAGATTGGGAAGAACGAAAAATTAAAGAGTTTATGAATAATGATAATAACCATAAATTTTAGTGATGAACAACTATACAGAAGAACAAAAATATATAAGAGCTAAAAAGAAAGTGAAATCAATAAAAGGATTTTATATACATTTAATGGTGTACATTTTAGTAAACGGATTTATTTTACTATCGGAAGCACTTTCAGAAGGAGGCTGGCATATTTTTTGGGAATGGCAATCCTACTCAACTATGATATTTTGGGGAATTGGATTAGCTTTCCACGCCTTTGGAGTTTTTGGAATGGATTTTATTTTAGGAAAATCTTGGGAAGACAATAAAATTAAAGAAATTATGAATAAAGATAAAAGAGATTCTTGGGAATAATATATTAAGGCTAAAGTGAAGTGGATATTACACTAAAGAATAATAAATTAAAATACATGAAAGTAGTAATTATAGAAGATGAAAAACCTGCAGCTCGCAGATTAAGCCGAATGTTAAATGAATTAAATATTAATCCAATTGCACAACTGCACTCCGTAGAAGAATCAATTAATTGGTTTTTAAAAAATAAGCAACCCGATTTGCTGTTTTTAGATATACAACTTTCCGATGGATTATCGTTTGAAATTTTTGATGAAATTGAAGTTAAAAGTGCTATCATTTTTACCACAGCTTATGATGAATATGCACTTAAGGCCTTTAAATTGAATAGTGTAGATTATCTTCTAAAACCTATTGATGCAGATGAACTAAAAAATGCTATTGATAAATATCAAGAAATTCATACCTCCAAAAACCTAAATACAATTACCAATCAACAACTAAAAGAACTTATTTTTCCAAATGTAAATTCCTATAAAAAACGTTTTACAGTAAAAATTGGACAGCATTTAAAATTAATTTCAACGGCAACTATTGAATGTTTTTATAGCGAAAATAAAGCAACTTATTGTTGTACAACAAATAATAGAAATTATATGATTGACGATACTTTAGAAGAACTTCAATCTAAACTATCACCCGAACTTTTTTTTAGAGTTAGCCGAAAATATTTTGTAAATATAAATGCCATTAAAGACATTATTTCCTACACCAATAGCCGATTAAAAATTATACTAAATAATTATAATGAAACTGAAATTATAGTAAGTCGAGAACGAGTAAAAGATTTTAAAAATTGGTTGAGCTAATTTCTTCATTCTATAACCATACGTCATTACGAGGAGCGTAGCGACGAAGTAATCTGTTACTTTATTTCATTCCGTCACTGCGAGGAGTATTTCACGACGTGGCAGTCTTTCATCTCAACAAACAGATTGCTTCACTCCACTGCATTTCGCTTGCAATGATGAAACTAAAATAACGTCATTTTCAGCATAACAAAATACAACGTCATTCTCAGCTTGACTGGGAATCTCATTCTAAAAATTGCAATCTTCAAATAACCAGTTACTTACAATTAATAGGATTAATGAAGTAAAAAAAATGGTAATATTTTTGGTAATCGTTTTTTTTTTTTTTTACATTCACCGCAGAAAGAGATAAAACCCCAAAAAATTGTTAACTAATAAAATTGCTATTTATTCAACTAAATTACTAATTTTTTATAAGCTCATCTATTTTGAGTTTATAATTCCAAAAGATATTAATAATCTGAAGATTTTTATAAAATCCTCTGTTTGTAAAATTTTAAAAATAACTACGCAAAATAGTATGTTTAATTTAAAACCATTGCCTATGATATAGCCAACAAATACACCCAGAGGAAAGTGTTGCAAATGTAATACATCTCGCCGAATTATTAAAAATAAATTTATTTTAATTAAAAACAGTAAATAATGAAAATTTATAATATTCATAAATTAATAGCGGTACTTTTTATAAGTACACTATTTTTAACAAGTTGTAATAATGATAATAATGATGTGCCTGTTGCAGAAAATACTTATAATGGTAACGGCTTAAAAGTGTTAACGTACGCTTATCATAAAAAAGGTGTTGCAGGTAAAGGATTAAGTGTAACCACCATTGCAGAATTTGATACACAAGACACCTATAATAATTATGCAGATGATTTAGATAGCCAAGTAGATGCTTTAGATGATGCTTTTGTAGCTGAGGGGTTATTTAGATGATGATGCCCTAAATGCAAAAGAAGAAGAATTAGGTTTTGATAGTGAAAAACCATTAACAGATTTTGAAAACCAAATAGGACTACAATCGTTACGTCAAAAATATATAGCTGCTGAAAATGCTTGGCTAAATAATGATATTTTAGATGAAGCTACAGCTCCTGATAATAGTTCAATTTATGATTTTGACGAAAGTAAAATGACATTAATAAATAAATTAGGAGAAGTTAAAATAGGCACTACCATTATTAAGCAATTAACAACTCAACAAATAAACGACATAAATGCTTTAGCTCAAAAAAGTGGGCAAAAAAATAAAGTAGCATTAGTACCTTTAGATGATGCTTATTTAACTATTAATGATGGAGATTTTAATACCTTAATAGCTTTTAATGAGGGAGATGTATCTGTTGTAAATAATGATAATGTTACTGTAGTACAAGATTCTAATGTTGGTTGTAGATATTTTAAAAGCAAAAAAAAATATATTAAATATACGGCTGGTAAAAAAGTATGGGTTAAGGTGAAATTTGATAATGTTGGAGGCGGGTTATATTTTAAAGCTAAAGCAAAAATAAAATCATTTAAACAGAAATCTAATGGGCATTGGAAACGTTATAGAACTAGTTTAGGAGTTCAAGTTGCTACTGACTACTTTTGTGGAGGCTTTTATCAAGTTACCAAGAGTATGAAACGAAAAAGAAGAAAAAAATTGAAAAGAACTATTACAAGGGTGGGAGTAAGTGGCAATTTAAAAGCAAGAAGTGATGGGGAATCTGTTATTGGAGGTTTTGAATATGGTGGTAAATCTGGAATTATGAGATTAACATGGTAGTATTTAACTTAAAAACAACAATGAGTATAGTACTCATTGTTGTTTCTTCATTTATTGGGCAAGCTCAAGATAATGATGAAACTAATTATGAAATTTTTAATAGTTATGGTAATTTTGGTTATAGTTTTGCTCCAGTACTATTCAATAAAGCAACTATTACTAGAAATTATGGAAATACGATACTTACTAATAGGCCTATACTAAGTTACCAGTTGGGTGTAGTTTACCATTTTCAACCAGCTAAAGAGTGGGGTATAAATACAGGATTAACATTAACTCGATTGCCTATTTCAAATATATCCTTTAATTTAAATGATAATGATGTTTATCCTGGTTATGGAGGTAGCAATAAATCAAAAAGCATAGGTTCACTCTTTTTGTCTGTACCAATTAATGTTGAATTGAAAAAGCAGTTGGCAAAAAACTTATATGCCAATCTAAATTTTGGAATAAATATTAGTTTTATACCTTCTGATGGTTATGAAGAAGTTTATATATATTCTAATCAAGAATTACAAGAAAGTAGGGAAGTCTTTGCAATGTATCAATTAACAGGTTCGGATAATCTTAATGCAAGTATTGTTTTAAGTGGCGGTTTTTATTTTACTTTAAAACACTGTTTGATAAAAACTAATTTAGTATATAATAAATCATTTAAAAATATAGTAGAAGGAGAGTACCAATTTGGTAATTTACTGGTTTCAGAGCCTACACGAGGAGATTATAAAATTTCAGGAGATTATTTTGCATTAGCCACCACCATTTACTTTAAAATTAAAAAGAAGCATAAAAAGAAAAAACAACACTAATAAAATTAGTAATAGATAGAAAACTTCATTTTCTTTTTTTATGTTATTATGAGGAGTGATAGCAACGAAGTAATCTCACTCAAAGAAATAGATTGCTTCACTACATTTCATTCCGTTCGCAATGACGAAATAAACCGTCACTGCGAGGAGTTTTTTACGATGTGGCAGTCTTTTATCTCAACAAACAGATTGCTTCACTTCACTGTGTTCCATTCGCAATGACGTCATTACGAAAGAGGCACGATTGAAGTAATCTGTTACTTTATTTTATCCCGTCACAACGTGGCAGTCTTTCATCTTTAACAAACAGATTGCTTCATTTCCCTCGCAATGACTGAACAGAACGTCATTTTCAGCTTGACTGGGAATCTCATTCTAAAAATTGCAATCCTCAAATTTTCAGTTATTTACCATTTAATATAGTAAATTATGTTAAAGAAAGTTAATGTTCTTAGTGTTTGTTGTTTTTTTTTTTACATTCACCGCAGAAAGAGATAAAATTCCAAAAAATTGTTAACTAATAAAATTGCTATTTATCCAAGGAAATTACTAATTTTTTATAAGCTAATCTATTTTGAGTTTATAATTCTTATTACCATTAATAATCTAAGGATTTTTATAAAATCCTCTATTTATAAAACTTTAAAATAACAAAGTAAAAATTAACTTTAAAATAAATAAAAATGTCAGATTGCTTAAAAGTAAAAAAGAGTAAATTAAATTTTTTTAAAACGGTTATGAGCAGTATGCTCATAACCGTTTTTTGTACGATAAGTTTAAAAGCACAAAATGCTGAAAAATTATTTAAAAATAACCACAAATGGGGTTTAAACATGCAGTTAAATAATTATTTTGGGTCTAATAATTACAAAGCACATAAAGATAGCTATTATTATAAAATAACTACAAGTTATGTGCCTGCAATTGGGATACGTTATAATTTTTTACAAGTTAAAAATTGGAATTTTAATGCTAGTTTTCAATTAAACTTTTTTGGAGATAGAGATAAAGAATATATAGCACCAAAAGAACTTCCTAACATTGGAGGTTGGTGGGACATTGCAAGTTCTAACTTAGAATCTATATTATATATACCTATTACCGCAGAGTATATATTTTCAACACAACGGAAAGTTACCTATTCGTTAGGGGCGGGTTTTGGCATGTCTTATTTTCAATATAATGAAGACGCTTTAGGAGGCTATTTTGAAGTTAATTATATACCTATTAGCACAATTAATTACGTAGGTAATGGTCATTATTTTGCAAGTGGGCATATAAAAGCAAGTATGTATTTTAAAACTAAAGGAGGTACTATGTTCCAAACTAGTATAACCTATAAAAAAAGTTTTAAAGATTTTAGAAAAGGAGTGTATTCTTTTTCAAATTTAGAACAATCACCAGATATTACTCAAAAATTTTCACAATCTGGAGATTATTTAGGATTGTCTTTAGCTGTATATTTTAAGAAAAAAAACAAAAACACTAATAATCTTAAAGCTATTAAATCATCTAGCAATATAATAGAGCCTACTGAGAAAAAAACAAGATTTGGTTTTAAGGGAGGATTAAATAAGACTAATATTAGAGGGATTATGGTGGATGGAAATAAATCGGGTTATACAGGCATTGAATTATACGGTAGTTTTTTTGCAGACACACAGTTAAGCAAAAAGTGGAATATAGAAAATGAGATTTTGTTTTCATATACGGATTCTTATCATTTTGCTGAAATACCAATTCATTTAAAATATAAATTATCTCCAAAATTTAATGTTTTATTTGGTCCTAAACTTGATTTTTTAATAGGAAATGTTTCTGATTACGGATCAGATATTTCAAAATACTACGGAGTATCATTTGAAGTTGGATCTCAATTCAAAATAAATAAAAGTTTTTTTGTTGAATTTAGGTACTCAAAAAGTTTTACAAAGCAATTTGATTATTATGATTTTTATGATGGAAAAAGAAATACTTTACGGATAGGAATAGGTACATATTTTTAAAATTTATAATAAATCATTTAAAAATATAGTAGAAGGAGAGTACCAATTTGGTAATTTATTAGTTTCAGAGCCTACACGAGGAGATTATAAAATTTCAGGAGATTATTTTGCATTAACCACCACCATTTACTTTAAAATTAAAAAGAAGAAAAGAAATAAAAAGAGAAAATTTTAATAAAGCGTACTATTAGGTATATTCAGTAAAAATATTTTTAAATGCTTAATAATTATTTTGGATATCCGTAACCATACAAAATGTCCATCACCTAAACTTTTTTAGGGTTATATTAAATAAAATACGGATTATCAAATAGTAATGAGATGCTGAACCGAGTTCAGCATGACGAAGTAAACCGTCATAACGAGGAGAGAAACGACGTGGTTATCTCATTAAAAAGAGACAGCTATTGAAACAAGTTCAGCATGACGAAACATAATAAAACGCCATTTTTGGCATAACAAAATACAACATCATTCTCAGCTTGACTGGGAATCTTTTGAAAAGAGACAGATGCTGAAACAAGTCCAGCATAACGAAATACAACATCATTCCGCACAGGTCACTGAGTAAAGTCGAAGTGTTGATGAAGATATTTTAAAAACTTCAACTTTCAAATTTTCAGATAATTACCGTTGTTATTTCAAATATTTTTCACTAAATTTGCACTCCTTTTTACGAGAACAGATTTTAAAAGGAATTTTTTTAAAACAATGTAAACAATCTCTTGGAGTTAATATCGTTTAAAAATCTGATTAACAATAAGATACAAAAATTAAATTGGCAATATGTCAAAATTACAAGAAAAAATAGAGCTTTATACTAATGAAGCCGAAAAGTTAGGTTTAGGTTTAAACGCAGAGTTATTAGCTGCCGTAACCAAAGGATTAGGGCCTTCAATCTACAAAGAGGATGCTGAAAAAGTATCAAGTTCTGACAAAAAAGAATTAGAAACTGTTAAAAAAAACTTTTTAATTAAAAAATTAGGTTTAGAAGACAGCAAAAAATTAGATGAAGCAATTACAGTAACTATTGAAAAAATAGGTAAATCTAATAGAAATAAATACAGAGCTCTTTTTTACACCATTTTAGTAGAAGAATTAGGAATGCAATCTGTTTATGCTGAAAAACCAGCTACAGAAAAAAAAGAAAAAAAAGTAACTGAGAAACCAGTTGTTAAAAAAGAAGAAGTAGCAGAAAAAATGGTAGAGGAAAAAGTTGAAGAAAAAGTAGAAAAAGTAGCAAAAAAAACAGTTGCTAAAAAAGAAAAAATTTCTGAAGAACCAAAAGAAGAAGTTGTAGAAACACCAAAAGAAGAAAAAGTAAATCCAGAAGAATTTTTAGCAAATTTTAACTGGCATAAATACGAAGAAGGTATTGAAGCAGTTGACGAAGAAAATTTAAAAGCTTTTGAAGCCGCTTTAGAAGGTACTTTAGGAATGGTTAATGAGCGTGAAGTAATTGAAGGAACTGTAGTTAGAAAAACAGATCGTGAAGCAATTATTGATATAAACTCTAAATCAGAAGGTGTAATTTCATTAAACGAATTTCGTTACAATCCAGGTTTAAAAGTTGGTGATATTGTAGAAGTTTTAGTTGATAAACGTGAAGATAGTACAGGTCAATTAGTATTATCACATAAAAAAGCACGTGTAATTAAAGCTTGGGATCGTATTAATGCAGCTCATGAAACAGGAGAAGTAGTTAACGGTTTTGTAAAATGTAGAACCCGTGGAGGTATGATTGTAGATGTTTTTGGAATTGAAGCATTTTTACCAGGTTCTCAAATTGATGTTAAACCAATTAGAGATTACGACCAATACGTTGATAAAACTATGGAATTTAAAGTGGTAAAAGTAAACCACGAATTTAAAAACGTAGTAGTTTCTCATAAAGCACTTATTGAAGCTGATATTGAAATTCAAAAGAAAGAAATTATTAGCAAACTTGAAAAAGGACAAGTACTAGAAGGTGTTGTTAAAAACATTACATCTTATGGCGTATTTGTTGATTTAGGTGGTGTTGATGGTTTAGTACATATTACCGATTTATCTTGGTCTAGAATTAATCACCCAAGTGAAGTGGTTGAATTAGATCAAACATTAAATGTTGTAATTCTTGATTTTGATGATCAAAAAACAAGAATTCAATTAGGATTAAAACAATTAAGTGCTCATCCTTGGGAAGCTTTAGATGAAAACTTAAAAATTGGAGATAAAGTAAAAGGTAAAGTTGTAGTTATTGCAGATTATGGTGCATTTATTGAAGTAGCATCAGGCGTAGAAGGGTTAATTCACGTTTCTGAAATGTCATGGTCAACGCATTTACGTTCCGCTCAAGATTTTGTAAAGGTTGGAGATGAAATAGAAGCTCAAATATTAACATTAGATAGAGAAGATCGTAAAATGTCACTAGGTATTAAACAATTATTCCCAGATCCTTGGGCTGATATTGCTAAAAAATATCCAGTAGGTTCAACACATACAGGTATCGTTCGTAACTATACTAACTTTGGTGTTTTTGTTGAATTAGAAGAAGGTATTGACGGTTTAGTTTATATTTCTGATTTATCTTGGACTAAAAAAATTAAACACCCATCAGATTTTGTTGCGGTAGGTGATAAATTGGAAGTTCAAGTATTAGAGTTAGATGTTGAAGGGCGTAAATTAAATTTAGGTCACAAACAAACTACTGAAAATCCTTGGGATGCTTATGAAACTAAATATACTATCAATTCTGTTCATGAAGGAACTGTAAAAGAGAAAAATGATAAAGGACTTTTAGTAACGTTAGAAGATGGTGTTGAAGCATTTGTGCCAAATAGATTTACAACTAAAGAAGATGGTACTAAATTAGCTAAAGGTGATACTGATAAATTCAAAGTTATTGAATTCAACAAAGAATTTAGAAGAATTGTAGCCTCTCATTCATCAATTTATAAAGCTCAAGAAGAGAAAAATATTAAAGCTGCTCATAAAAAATCTGAAGCTACTGAAAAAACAACTCTTGGAGATTTAGGTGGCGATTTAGCTGCTCTTAAGAAAAAAATGGAAGGAAAATAAAATCCTTAACCAATGTGATGTCCTAAATAACTGTTACAAGTTTATACAAAGATAGTTTTAAATCTCCGAGAGTTGCAACTCTCGGAGATTTTTAGTTTTATAGGTTTTAATTTTTATGTTTTTTTGTTGATGCATTTGGTTTGGAGTAAGCATATTACAATACCAATGCGGTCTATTTTGGTTGCAAATTTTAACACTTTGTTTTACCAATATTTTCATTGTTTTTAAATCTAAATTTAGAGTATTAAATAAAAACTCTTGTTTAAGTATACCATTGATACGTTCAGCTACAGCATTCAGGTATGGACCATATGATTCTGTCATACTACATTTGATGTTATTTTTATAGATTACTTTTTGATACTTATTTGAACAGTATTGTAATCCTTTGTCTGAGTGATGAATCAATTCTTGATTTGGATAATTTCGATTTTTAATTGCCATTTTTAGAGCTTTAAGACTTCCTGTTGTTTCTAAACTATTATATCCCTTAATTTTCTTGGAATAAGCATCGGTTATCAAGGCTAAATACATTGGATTATTACGATGTCCCACATAAGTTATATCAGCAACCCAAACTTGTTCTGGACAAACAATTTCTAAATACTCTATACGGTTTTTATGCTTTCGGAATCTGTGATGTGAATTGGGGGTTATATGATAACTTCGCTTAGGTTTAATCAACATATGATTGGCTTTTAAAATTTTAAATAATTTATTTCTCCCAATGCCAAGAAATTCTAATTCTTCTTGTAACCTGAGTTAGATGTAAGCAAATTACTTGATTTCGATACAAAATTCTTTCAGAATTTCACTCAATCTGACGTAATTTGCAAACAAAACACGTCAATTCGAGTAATTTTCAATAGAAAATTGTATCGAGAATAGCGTTTTGAACAACTAAATCCTTATATCGAACTCAGGTTAATAACTTTTGTTCAGGTGTTTTTTCCATATTTGATGGTGTTTGATTTTCCCAATCAAAGTTACCATATTTTCTAAGCCAATTTATAATAGTACTCCTTGCCTGAATACCATACTCGCTGAGCCCCTGTTGTGGATAAGTTCCCTTGTTCTATTAATTGAACTATTTGAAGTTTTAAACTTAAACTGTAATCTTTTTGAGTCCGTTTTATCTAAATTGTTTTCATTACACTAATTTTTTGTGTAATGCTATTTCAGGACGAGACAAATCAACATTATAAAATCCGCCTCTATTTTCTTTTCTTTTTTTAGAAAATTGTGTAATTAAATAAGCTGTAGTAATTAAGTTTCGTAATTCGCATAAATCTACAGAAAGTTCTGAGTGATCATATAAGCGTTTGTTATCTTCATATAAATTCCGTAATCTTCTTTCAGCTCTTTTTAATCGTTCGTTAGAACGAACAATACCAACATAATTACTCATAATTGTTTTCACTTCATTTCTATCATGGGTAATTAATATTTTCTCCATGTTTTTCACAACACCACTGTCATTCCAGATAGGAACATTTTTGTGAAATTTAATTTTATGAAATCGTTTTGTTAAATTTAAAAAGGCATTATGTGAAAATACTAAGCCTTCTAATAATGAATTAGAAGCTAATCTATTACCTCCGTGTAAACCAGTTCTTGTTACCTCGCCACTAGCATATAAATTTTTAATAGAAGTTTTAGCTTTTTTGTTAACATTTACTCCTCCACAAATATAATGTTGTGCTGGAATCACAGGAATATAATCTGTTCTAACATCAACTCCTAAACTCAAACATTTTTCGGTAATGTTTGGAAAATGTTTTTTAAATGCGTCATAATTTAAATGAGTACAATCTAAAAACACATTAGTTGCTCCACTTTTTTTCATTTCGCTATCAATGGCTCTCGCTACAATATCACGAGGAGCCAAATCAAGCCTGTCATCATAATGATGCATAAATATTTCGCCATTAAAATTTCGTAAAATAGCACCATCCCCACGTACAGCTTCAGAAATTAAAAAAGCCGGATATTCGCCAGGATTATATAATGCAGTTGGATGAAACTGAATAAATTCAACTTCTGAAATCTCTGCTTTTGCTCTATATGCCATAGCAATTCCATCACCAGTTGCAATTACTGGGTTTGTTGTGGTACTATAAACTTGTCCGTTTCCTCCAGAAGCTAACAATGTTACTTTGGAGGAAAATGTTTTTACTTTATTCATTTTTTCATCTAAAACATAAGCTCCATAGCAAGTGATTTTTTCTTTTCTAGTGATTAGTTTTTTAGTGATTTGATGTTCAGTAATTAAATCTATTGCAAAATGAAAATCTAAAAACTCAATATTTTTAGTGTTTTTTACTTGTGCTAATAAAGCTCTTTCAATTTCTGCACCCGTAATATCTTTATGATGTAAAATACGATTTTGTGAATGTCCACCTTCTCTTCCCAAAGCATAATTACCTTCCTTATTTTTATCAAATTTTGTACCCCAATCAATTAATTCTTGTAACCTATCTGGAGCTTCTTCAATTACCATTTTTACAATATCTTCATCGCAAATTCCGTCTCCTGCAATTAAAGTATCTTCAATATGTTGATTAAAGGTATCTACAGTTTTATTCCAAACAGTGGCTACGCCACCTTGAGCATATTTGGTATTACATTCGTTTTTTTTGTTTTTGGTTACAATAGTAATTTGGGAGTTTTTAAAATGAGTACCTGTTTTTAAAGCAAAAGTTAAACCAGCAACACCAGAACCAATTATTAAAAAATCAGTTTTATAAATATTTTTGTCTGCAATCATTATCAATAAAGATTATTTTGAAAGTTCAAGCATTCGTTGAATTGGTAGTAGTGCTTTTTTGCTAAGCTCAGTATCAACTTCTACAAATGGTAATTCATATTTTAAGCAAAGATAAAGTTTTTTTAGAGTGTTCATTTTCATGTAAAAGCATTCGCTACAATTACAATTATCATCATCAACAGGAGCAGGAATTAAAATTTTATTAGGTACAGCTTGTCTCATTTTATGTAAAATACCAACTTCGGTAGCTACAATAAATTTTTTAGCTTTACTTGTTTGAACGTATTTTAAAAGTCCGGAAGTAGAACCTACATATTTAGCGACTTTCAGTAAATGAGCTTGAGATTCAGGATGTGCAATTATTTCAGCATCAGGATTTTCAGCGTATAAATTCAATATTTTTTCAATGGAAAAAGCTTCGTGAACCATACAAGCACCATCCCAAAGTAATAAATCTCTTCCTGTTTTTTTAATTATCCAGCTTCCTAAATTTTTATCAGGAGCAAAAATAATAGGTTGTTTTTTAGGGATTGAATTAATTATTTTTTCAGCATTTGATGAGGTACAAACAATATCGGTTAATGCTTTAATTTCTGCTGAAGTATTAACATAAGAAACTACCAAATGATTTGGATGTTGCTTTTTAAAAGCTGCAAAATCAGCAGGTGGACAAGAATCTGCCAAAGAACAACCTGCATTTAAATCGGGAAGTAAAACCTTTTTAGTTGGATTCAGAATTTTAGCAGTTTCAGCCATAAAATGAACACCTGCAAAAACAATAATAGCTGCATTGGTTTTAGCGGCTTCTTGTGCTAAAGCTAAACTATCGCCAACAAAATCAGCAATATCCTGAATTTCACTTTCTTGATAATAATGAGCTAAAATAATAGCATTTTTTTCTTTTCTAAGTCTATTAATTTCTGCTACATAATTAATATTTTTATCGATTTCAATATCTAAAAAACCTTTATTTCGAATATTTTTAGTTGCTTTTTCCAGCGTTGTCATAAGTTATATATTTATATATTTTAGTTCCAAAAAATATGCCAAAACAATCTAATTTTTTTAATTGTTTTGGCATTACTAATTTATAATTTTGAACGGGGGAATTCAAAAATTTCTTGTTAAAAATTATTTAACTTTATAAGTCCATCCAAAAATATCTTCAGCTTTGTTTTGTTGAATATCTGTTATGCGTTTTTTTATAAATGTTGCATAACTGTTTTCAATTTTAGGTAATTCAAAACTTTCATCGTGATGAGAAAATCCTAAAATTGGACTAACAACAGCTGCAGTACCAGCACCAAACATTTCCAATAATTCACCTTTACGAGCGGCTTTTACAACTTCGGTAACGGTTACTTTTCTAACTTCAATGTTTATTTCTTCGTGTTTACAAAGCTGTATAATACTTTTTCGGGTAATACCATCCAAAATACGATCACTTGTTGGTGCTGTAATTAGCGTGTCATTAATTCTAAAAAACACGTTCATTACACCAGCTTCTTCCAAATATTCGTGTGTACAAGAATCTGTCCAAATAACTTGTTGAAATCCTTTTTCTCGGGCTAATTTTGTAGGATAAAATGAACCAGCATAATTACCGGCAGCTTTAGCATAACCAACTCCACCATTTGCAGAACGGCTAAATTTATCTTCAATAACTACTCTAACTTCACCTGAATAATAGGATTGAACAGGAGAACATATAATCATAAATTTATAAGCATCAGAAATTGAAGCAGAAACGCAACTTTCTGTTGCAATAATAAAAGGACGAATGTATAATGAATTACCTTCTCCTTTTTTAATCCACTCGCTATCTAATTTCAATAAATTATTTAATCCATCAAAAAATAAATCTTTAGGAAAAGCAGGCATTCCTAATCGTTCTGCTGAAATATTAATACGTTTTTGGTTTTGATCAGGTCTAAACATCCAAATTTCATCATTATCATCTTTATAGGCTTTCATCCCTTCAAAAACGGCTTGTCCGTAATGAAATACTTTTGCCGAAGGATCAAGTGTTAGCGGTGCGTATGGAACAATTTTTGGTGTTTGCCATTTTCCATTTTTAAAATCACATTCAAACATATGATCGGTAAAGAAATGACCAAATGAAAGATTGCTGAAATCAACTTTTGAAATTTTAGAAGTAGTTGCTTTTTCTATATGAAGTGTCATGGTTTTGCAGAATTTGGTTCATACAAATTTACTTATTTTTTAGGTATTATTTTAATTCGTAAATGTTTAATTATTATAAATAAAGGGTAAAATTAGATTTATAATGAATACATTTCAAAAAAAAATACATTATTAACATATATTATAGATTTTGTTTTAAATAATAATAAAAATAGATTGATAAATTTATGATTAGTTGTTGGTTTTTTAAACTCATTTAAAATATTGATATTTGTTTAAGATTGGTTTATAGTTTGTGAATAAATGAAAAGAAAAATAATACTTACTAAAGATGGTTCTACAACCATTCAATTACTGGATTGGGATGAGCAATATCATTCTAAAAATGGTGCAATTCAAGAAGCAAAACATGTTTTTATAAAACAAGGATTGTTACAATTAAAATCAATTGAAATAAGTATTCTTGAAATTGGTTTTGGTACAGGTTTAAATGCTTTTATTACTTTTTTAGAAGCACAAAAAAGAGGTTTATATATTGATTATGTTGGAGTTGAAGCATATCCTGTTACAAAAAACGAATTGGATAAAATGAATTATGTTGATGTATTAAATGCAAAAAAACATGAAAAAGTATTTTCTGATATGCACCAATATAAATGGAATGAAAAGCAAACCATTTCACCTAATTTTAAGTTAACCAAAAGAAAGCAACGTTTTGAAGAAATAACAGATAAAAATATATTTAATTTAATTTATTTTGATGCTTTTGGAGCTCAAGTTCAACCAGAATTATGGACTGAAACTATTTTTAAAAAAATGTATAATGCATTAAAATTAAACGGAATTTTAGTAACTTACAGTGCTAAAGGTAGCGTTAGAAGGGCAATGCAATCCGTTGGATTTACAGTTGAAAGATTACCTGGCCCTCTAGGAAAAAGAGAAATGTTACGAGCTATCAAATAAATTTAAATTTAAAAAATTATGGTACAAAGATTTAAAAATCGTAAAAAACCAAACTATAAACGAGGCATTTTATTGGTAGTAGCCTTATTTATTATTGTTTATTTATGGATGCATGCCGATGAAATTGTTTCCGTACTGTTTTCTGCAAAAAATTAATTATTTTTTAAATACTCTGCCTTTCCATTTATAGGTTTTAAAGAGTGATATAATTCCTATAAAAATTATAAAGAAAGGATAGAATAAGCTTGAAATAATTAAATGAGAGATGCTGAGTTTATTTTTAAAATAAAGTGTAGTTTTTAATATTAAAAAGCTGTCAATTAAGAGTTTAAAAATAAAAATGAAAAAAAATAAGTACCATAATGTAGGTTTGAAAATTGCTGAAATCAATACTAAAACTAGCAGTAAATTTTCGAACAGAACAATAATTCCAACCAACTTTGAAAAAGTATTTTTGTACGAAGTAGCTTTAGAAGTCCACCGGATTTGTTGATGGATAAAATCACTCCAATTTGTTAGTGTTTTTGTAAGAACTAAACTAGCGTTACTTTTTAAATAATGAACTTTATTAGGAAAGTGTATAATCATTTTTTCTAACAAAAAAACGTCATCTCCACTGGCAATTTTTGTATTTCCTTCAAAACCTTTTACTTTTAAAAAAGCAGCTTTGTTATAGCATAAGTTTGCTCCATTACACATTAAAGGCCTTTTAATTCCAAAACTTCCAATAGTGGTTCCAATTAAACTTGTAAAGTTCAAATTTTGAAAATGAAATAAAAAGCTATTTTGTCTTTCAAATAAAACAGGTGCAGCAATAAATATTGTGTCGTTTTTTTGGATAAATTCATTAAAAGCAGTTAGCCAATTATTTGGTGCTTTACAATCAGCATCGGTAGTAATAATCCAATTAAATTGAGCCTTGTTAATAGCCGTATTTAAAGCATCTTTTTTTGGAGAATTTGAGACTCGAATGTTATTAATAACTTGAATATTTAAGGCTGAATTTTCCTTTTTAAAAATATCAATTATGGATTTAAAATCATCAGAAGAATCATCATTCACTAAAATAATTTCAAAAAAATTAGGAGGATAGGTTTGGTTTGATAATGAATGAAGTAATACTGGTAAATGATTAGTTTCATTTCTAAAAGGAACAATAATTGTGAATTTTATTTTTGGTGATAAATTTGATAGATTAAAATCAGGTAGTTTAGAAAAACCTAAAATAAAAGCACCAATTAAGATGATATAAAAACTTGATATAACCAGTGCTAAAATGATCATGTTTCTTTAGGAATTTTAAAATTTAGCACAAAAATACTACCTAAAATTGCAGGGATTGCAAAGTTAAGAACCCACATAAAAGTAGTTACAGTAACTATTGTTAGTGCAGAAATATGAACCAAACTAAAAAGCCAAAGGGCAATACTTCCTTTAACTGCCCAATCAAATAAACTTAAACTGGGAATTATGGAGGCGATAAAATACATCGCAAAAATTAAGCTAATTGCATCAAAATATGGAATTTGAACTCCAAATAACAACAATAAAAAATAAAATTGATGAGAGAAAATAAGATATCTTCCTAATGAAAAGGCTAAGGTTGACCAAATAATATCTTTTGATATATTATTTATATAATAATAGAGTTTTTTAAAATACGAATTAATTCGATTTGACAAGCTGGTTTTATTTAACAATACTATTAAACTTGAGGCGGAAAAAATAAAAATCACAAATTTAAATAGGTTAATTTTCGGAATTTCTAAAGTGTAATTAAAAATCAAAAACAGTAATCCAAATAACCCGAATAAAACCGTAATGGTTAATTGTGATAAATTTCCTATTAAATTTAAAACAACTATTTTTTTTCGATATTTTTTAGTAAAGTAAAGTGCTTTTGCACCGTATTCTCCAATTCTATTCGGTGTAATTAATGATACGGTTAATGAGCCTAGGCACTGCTCATAAGCTTCAAAAAATGTGATTTTTTTTTCAACAGAAACCAATGTTTTCCATTTAAAAATTTCTAACAACCAATTAGCATCGGTAAAAAGTAATAACAATAAAATCAACCATAAATTGTGAGCTATTAAAATCTGAAATTGATTTACTAATTGCAACATAGAAATAGATCCATTTCCTATCATTTTATTGTAAATAAAATATAGTGCCGCAATTACTATAGCTAATTTAAAAACTAATAGTATTGATGATTTATATTTATTGAAGATATTGTACATTTGATTTTTACAAAGAAACCATTTTTTGAGCACAGAAAAAATAATATTAGGTATTGATCCCGGAACTACAATAATGGGTTTTGGTTTGATAAAAGTAGTGGATAAAAAAATAGAATTAATTTGTTTAGATGAATTGTTATTGAAAAAATATGATAATCATTACATAAAATTAAAATTAATTTTTGAACGAACAATTCAACTTATTGAAACCTATCATCCTGATGAAATTGCTATTGAAGCTCCTTTTTTTGGTAAAAATGTGCAATCAATGCTTAAACTAGGAAGAGCTCAAGGAGTTGCTATGGCGGCTGGATTATTGCGTGAAATTCCTATAACAGAGTATTCTCCTAAAAAAATTAAAATGGCAATTACAGGTAATGGAAATGCGAGTAAAGAGCAGGTTGCCAAGATGCTGCAAAATTTAGTGAATTTAAAAACATTACCTAAAAATTTAGATGCAACCGATGGACTAGCTGCAGCAGTTTGCCATTTTTATAACAGCGGAAAAGTAGGTGTTCAAAAAAATTATACAGGTTGGGCAGCCTTTGTTAAACAAAATGAAAAGCGAGTAAAAAAGTAATTATACAATTACATCGCATTCATAAGTGTCTATTTTTTTTTCTAGAACAAGATCTCTTAAAAGATGAAAATGTTGATGATCTTTAGAGTTTTCCATTTTTTCCTTATCTTTTATAGAGTTCCAATATTCAATTAAATAATATTTAAACTCATTATTTTTATCTTTAAAAATATGAAAATGGTCTAATCCTGCAGGTTTGGCTTCAGTTAATTCCTCAAATTTTTGCAATTCTACAAATGAAATACCTTCGCCTTCTTTAACTTTAAATGAAACAATATGTGCGTACATAATAATTAGTTTTACTCAAATTTAGGAAACAATTTTAATAAAAAAGGTAACAAAAATCACGTTTTATGTTTTTTTATAAAGCTGTACATTTAGCAAATAAAATTAAGTAGTAATTGGCAGGAATTTATATTCACATACCATTTTGTAAACAAGCTTGTTTGTATTGCGATTTTCACTTTTCAGTTTCCTTAAAAAGAAAAGATGAAATGTTACAAGCCATTTTAAAAGAGTTAGAAATTCGTAAAAATGAACTTAAAAATGAAAAAGTTGAAACTATCTATTTTGGTGGAGGAACTCCTTCAATTTTAACCTCTGATGAATTGAAAGCTGTTTTTAATGTAATTTATAGCAATTATGATATTGTTAAAAATGCTGAAATTACTTTAGAAGCTAATCCTGATGATTTAACTACTTACAAAATTAAAGAACTAGCAAAACTTCCAATTAACCGATTAAGTATTGGCATTCAATCTTTTTTTGAAGAAGATTTGAAATTTATGAATAGAGCACATACTGCGGAAGAATCTAAGAAATGTTTAATAGAAGCTCAAAAATATTTTGATAATATTACCATAGATTTAATTTATGGAATACCAGGAATGAGTTTAGAAAAATGGAAATCAAATTTAAAAACAGCTTTTGATTTTGGTGTGCCTCATATATCAAGTTATGCTTTAACGGTTGAAGAAAAAACGGCTTTACATCATTTAATAAAAAAAGGAAAAGTTTCACCATTAGATGAAGAATTAGCCTTAGAACATTTTAATATTTTGGTAGAAGAAACCGAAAAAAAAGGACTTGTTCACTATGAAATTTCAAATTTTGGAAAGCCTGATTATTTTTCAAAACATAATACTGCATATTGGAATGGAGAAAAATATATGGGTATTGGCCCTTCCGCACATTCTTATAATGGAAAATCTAGAGGCTGGAATGTAACTAATAATGCAAAATACATAAAAGCTATTTTAGCCAATAAATTACCCATTGAATATGAAATTTTAAGTAAGGAGAATCAGTTTAACGAATATGTTATGACGGGTTTACGAACTATTTGGGGCGTTTCATTAACTAAAATTTCTAACGATTTTGGTGAAAATTTTACTAAAGAATTACTTAAAAATGCTCAGAAATTTATAAAAACAGATTTACTAGAAATAATTTCTAATAATACTACTACAGAAATATTAGTAACTACAAAAAAAGGAAAATTCTTAGCCGATGGCATTGCATCAGATTTGTTTATAATAAAAGCTTAATTACTATGTAGTTATAGTTACATATAAGATTTAAAAGTTGTCCTAATTTTGCCGAATAAAAAATAAAACAATATGGATTTAATTATAAATTTTGACAACAACGGACGAATTGTTCCATCAATGAATGGTAATGAAATAACCATGAACGAATCACCTTTTCTAATCTTTTTAGCAACTGCAGGTATGTGTTCCGCAGTTTATGTAAGAGCATTTATGCAACAAAGAGGAATGTCGTTAGAAGGAGTAAGTTTAACACAACGTATGGATTATAATCAAATGACTAATATGGTAAAAACCATTGATATGATTATTGATTTACCAGAAGGATTTCCAGAAAAATATAGAGAAACCATAAAAAAAGTAGTAGCTCAGTGCCCTGTAAAACGTCATTTGGCAGAACCGCCCGTATTTAATGTTATTCCCAATTTAAAAACAGTTTTGGAATAATTGTAAAAACTAAATTTCCCTAATTTAAGCAGCTTTTATAGCTGCTTTTTTTATATTAAAAAAACAAATTAATTTAGTAATTTTAATTTATGGAAATATTTTTAGGAATTGTATTAGGTTCGTTGCTTACTTATTGGGGATTATCATATTATCAGCATAAAAACAAGGCTCATAAAATAGAATCGCAAGCAATAATTTTAATTGAAAAAATTAAAAGTGTCTGTAAATTAATAACGGTTGAAGGAGATTTTGCTGAAATTTATCATTATGAAGATACTAAAAATCGCTTTTTAAATATTATTATTAGTAAAAAGAAAGCAATTTTATTAGTAAATGCAACAGCTCATATCGGTTTTGATTTATCGCAAATTAAATTAGAGGCAAATAATAAAACTCAAGAAATTATATTAACTCATTTCCCTGAACCTAAAATTTTAACCATTGAAACCGATGTTAAATATTATGATAAAAAGGATGGTTTTTTTAATAAGTTTGAAGCAAATGATTTAACCGAATTAAACAAAGCTTCTAAAAAATTTATAATTAATAAAATACCCGAAAGCGGTTTGTTAATTACAGCAAAGAAAGAAGCCTTTGACACCGTTTTAATGATTGAAAAATTAATTGAAATATCAGGTTGGAAACTAAATTATGCTCAACTTCATTTACCAAATAATGAAACTGAAAAGTTAAATTAATATGAACATCGAAGAATTTAGAGCATATTGTTTAGCTAAAAAATACGTTACCGAAAGTTTTCCGTTTGATGAAAAAACTTTAGTATTTAAAGTGGCTGGTAAACTATTTGCCTTATCTGGTTTAGAGCATCATCCGGCAAAAGTAAATTTAAAATGTGATCCTGAAAAAGCAATTATTTTAAGAGAAGAATATGAAGATATTATAGCGGGATTCCACATGAATAAAAAACACTGGAATACCATAACTATTGAAAGTAATTTATCTAATAAATTAATAAAAGAATTAATTGATCATTCGTATAATTTGGTAGTAAAAAGTTTGCCAAAAAAGAAGCAAAAAGAATTAGGTTTTTTATAATATTTTAAAATTTAAATATGATAACAGGAAAAAATTATATTGGAAATGTATTGTCTTCAATAGGTTTAACAACTTTTAAAACCGTCAATCCAAAAAAAAATATTGAAAATGAATATATTTTTGTTGAAGCTTCAATAGCTGAAATTGAAGTTGCGGTATCCTTGGCAAATGAAGCTTTTAAAAAATACAGAACAGTTTCAGGAAAACAAAAAAGTAATTTTTTAAATGAAATTGCCAATCAGATTGAAATTTTAGGTGATGACCTTATTGAAATTTATTGTGAGGAATCTGGCTTAACTAAAGAAAGAGCAATTTCGGAAAGAAGTAGAACTATTTTTCAATTAAAATCTTTTGCCAATTTAGTAAAGGAAGGTTCTTGGGTAAATGCTATCATCGAAAATTCAGATGTTAATAGAAAACCAGTTCCAAAAGTCGATTTACGAAAAATGACTATTCCTTTGGGTCCAGTAGTTATTTTTGGAGCAAGTAATTTTCCGCTAGCTTATTCAACAGCAGGTGGAGATACTGCAGCAGCATTAGCTGCAGGTTGTCCTGTAATTGTTAAGTCGCATCCAATGCACGCCGGCACGGGTGAATTAGTTGCATCTGCAATAATAAAAGCTGCAGAAATTACCGAAATGCCAAATGGCGTATTTTCAAATTTAAATAGTAGTGGAATTGAAGTTGGTACTATATTAGTTCAACATCCTCAAATTAAAGCAGTAGGTTTTACAGGAAGTGTTCAAGGTGGCAGAGCTTTATTTAATTTAGCAAGTCAACGACCTGAACCTATTCCAGTTTTTGCCGAAATGGGTAGTGTAAATCCTGTTGTTTTATTTCCAAAAGCATTGCAAAATAAAGCTGAAGAATGGGCGGAAACCTATGCGAATTCAGTTACTTTAGGTAGCGGACAATTTTGTACCAATCCTGGATTAATGTTAGGAATTAAAAGTGCTGAATTAACCAATTTTATAAACACTTTAGCTGAAAAAATTGCTAAAAAGGAACCAACTTGTATGTTACATCCTGCCATTTATAAAGCTTTTGAAACTAAAAAAGAGCAAATAATAAATCAAGAAGGTGTTCATTCATTAGTTGAAAATTCAACCGATGGTATTCAAAATTTTGGAAGACCATCAGTTTTGAAAGTTGATGGAACTCAATTTTTACAAAACACCAAATTACATCAAGAAGTATTTGGACCATTTTCTTTAGTGGTACAATGTGAAAATTTAAATCAGTTAGAAGAAATTATTTCTAAATTAGAAGGTCAATTAACAGGAACTATAATAGCTGATTCAGAAGAATTAAACTCTTATAAATCCATAGTAGAAGCACTTCAAAATAGAGTGGGTCGTATTATTTTTAATGGAGTATCAACAGGCGTTGAAGTTTCTGAGGCTATGCAGCACGGAGGTCCTTATCCAGCCTCAACGGATAGTAGATTTACAGCTGTCGGAGTTCAATCTATTAAACGTTGGGTGCGTCCAATTAGTTTTCAAAATTGGCCAAATAATTTATTACCAGATGAATTAAAAAATGAAAATCCATTGCATATTTCACGTTTAGTTGATGGAAAACAAACCACTAAAAATAATTGATTTAATGAAAAATGTTATCATTATTGGTGGAGGTATTATAGGGTTATCTTGTGCCTTTTATCTTAAAAATGAAGGTCACCAAGTTATTATTATAGATCAATCTGATATTTCATCAGGAGCTTCATTTGTCAACGCGGGTTATATATCTCCAAGTCATGTAATTCCTCTTTCAGCACCCGGAATGGTTTCAGATGGATTAAAAATGATGTTTAATTCATCAAGTCCGTTTTATTTAAAACCTAGATTGGATTTAGATTTATTTAAGTGGGCTTGGAATTTTAATAAAAATGCAACTGAAAAACATGTTATAAAATCTATTCCTATAATAAAAGATCTCTCTTTTTTTAGTAAAGCATTATATCTTGAAATTAAAAAGGCTAATATTTTTGATTTTCAATTTGAGCAAAAAGGTGTTTTAATGAGTTATCAATCTTCAAAATTTGAAAAAAAAGAAGCTTATTTGGCAAAAATGGCTAAAGAACAAGGCTTGGAAGTACACCATATTGATAAAAAAAGATTGGAAGAAATAGAACCTGAAATGAAAGCTGAAGGAGCGTATCATTATTTATGTGATGCACACTCAACTCCAGATATTTTTATGAGAAATTTTAAAGAATATCTTAAAAGTAAAGGAGTACAATTTCATAAGAATGAAAAGGTATTGAATTTTGTAAAAAATGGTAAAAAAGTAAGTAAGTTAATTACTAATAAACAGGAATACAATTTAGATGAACTAGTGATTGCTGCTGGTTCCTGGAGTCCAATAGTTGCAAAAAAATTAAACATTCCATTATTGGTTCAGGCAGGTAAAGGGTATCGAATAAATGTGGTAAAAAATACAAGTATCAATTTTCCTGCAATTTTAACCGATAGAAATGTTGCCGTTACGCCAATGGACGGATTTACAAGGTTTGGTGGAACTATGGAAATTGCAGGGATAAACAATCATATAAATCAAAAAAGAGTTCAAGCAATTGCAAATGCAGGTAAGGCATTTTATCCAAACCTTACTTTTTCCCAAGAAGAAAAACAAGATGCAGCCTCCGGATTACGTCCGGTTTCTCCCGATGGTTTACCTTATATTGGGCGAACTAAAAAATACAATAATGTTTGTATAGCAACAGGGCATGCTATGATGGGTTGGAGCCAAGGTCCGGCAACTGGAAAATTAATTTCGGAAGTAATTTCTAATAAAAAAACTTTCATTAATTTAGTCCCTTTTTCAATAGAACGATTTAATTAAATACCTATGAAAATATACAAATCTCTTATTTTTTTTATTGCAATTAGTTTTTCATTTATTTCTTGTAGAGTTAATCTTGCTCCCATTGAAATACTAACCATACAGCAAAAATTGCAGCAACTTTTTCCGGATGCTGAAATTACTAAAATAGATACTAAAGACCATTTCACAAAAGCTTTTCAATTGGTTATAAATGAGCCTTTAGATCATAATAATCTAAAAGCCGGAACCTTTAAACATTATGTTTACTTGTCTCATGCTTCTTTTAAAAAACCAACAGTTTTAGTTACAGAAGGTTATAGTGCAAGGCCAAGAACGTATGAATTGACTAAAATTTTAAAAGGAAATCAAGTGCAAGTAGAATATCGGTTTTACGGTAAGTCTAGACCAGATTCAATACCTTGGAAATATTTAAAAAATAATCAGGCAATTGAAGATTATCATCAACTTGTAACTAAGCTAAAAACTCTTTATACAGGTAAATGGCTTTCTACCGGAATTAGTAAAGGTGGCGAAACGGTTTTGATTTATAAATCTAAATATCCGTATGATGTAGATGTAGCTGTTCCTTATGTGGCACCCTTGATTAATGGACAAGAAGATGAACGAACGCAACAACATATTAATACCGTTGGAAGTAAAGATTGTAGAGCAAAAATTGTTGAATTTCAACGACAAGTTTTACAAAAGAGAGATAGTGTTTTATTGGAAATAAATAATTATGCTAAAGCTAAAAAGATGAAATTTACTCAACTTTCTCAAGAGGAAGCTTTGGAATATGCCGTTTTAGAATTTCCATTTTCTTTTTGGCAATGGGGAGGAAAGTGTGATGAAATTCCGAGGGTTAATGCTACCGCAAAAGAACAATTTAAGTACTTAAATAAAATTGCAGGAATTGGTTTTTATGATGATAAAACCTATTATAATTTATTGCCAAGTTATTATCAACATGAAACCGAATTAGGTTATTACGGATTTGATACAGAGCCTGTAAAAGATTTATTAAAAGTGGTAAAACATCCTACCAATAAACGATTTGCACCTAAAAATGTAGCTTTAACTTTTAATCCTAATTACATTAAAAAAGTTAGAGATTATGTTGAAAATCAGGGAAATAAAATTCTTTATATTTATGGCGAATACGATACTTGGGGAGCTTGTGCACCAAACCCAAAACCTCATGTAAACTTTTTAAAAATGGTTTTAAAAGGAGGTTCTCATAAAACCAGAATTAAAGATTTTTCTGCTAAAGATCAACAACTAATTTATGATAAATTGCAAAATTGGTTAGGATATAGCGTTACTATTTATCCGTTGTAATAGTGAAGAACTCTTTTTTTTTGCGTTAGGGATAGTAGTGGAAAACCCACAGCGGTAGCGAGGATTTGTAGCGAATAGCCCGACCATTTTTTATCAAAAAAATGGTAACGCCCAAATAGGTACTATTTTATAATGATTTGCTTAATTGCTATTAAAGTGTACTTTTGCAACCGTAAAAACTAGAAAAAATGAGTGTGAATAAAACGTTAGAAGAGCGAAGTGGAGGATGTTGCGAATTGTGTGGAAGTAAAGAAAATTTAGGTGTTTATAAAGTACCTCCGGCTCCAAAAGGAACGGTTGATGACAGCATTTATGTTTGTGCAATTTGTAAAAATCAAATAGAAAATCCGGATAATACAGAAGCAAATCACTGGCGTTGTTTAAATGATAGCATGTGGAGTGAAATTGCTGCAGTTCAGGTAGTTGCTTGGAGAATGTTGACGCGTTTGCGTGCTGAAGGCTGGCCTCAGGATTTGTTAGATATGCTATATTTAGATAATGAAAATTTAAAATGGGCAAAAGCTACGGGTGAGGGAGATGCACCAGAGGATAAAGTAATTCACAGAGATGTAAACGGTGTAGTTTTGCAAACAGGCGATTCAGTAGTTTTAATAAAAGATTTGAAAGTGAAAGGATCGAGTTTGGTTGCTAAACAAGGAACTGCCGTAAGAAGAATTTCACTAGACCCAGATAATGCGGAATATATTGAAGGTAAAGTTGGACCAACGCAAATTGTAATTATCACTAAATATGTGAAGAAAATTTAAGATTTAAAATAAATTACTGTTTAAAAAATCTTTGAAAGCATCATTCTGAACTTGGTTCAGAATCCCATTATTTTGTTTTCTAAAACTTTGAGAACCTGAAATAACACTTCGACAAGCTCAGTGTGACATTTGTTCGTTATTGTGAGGAGTAAAACGACGTGGCAATCTCATCCAAAGAAACAGATTGCCACAGTTTTTTTAAAAACTTCGCAATGACGTATTTAATAAGAGATTCTTCCTGCACTCAGCATAACTGTTCCTTAACAAGCATTGTCCCCTTGAGGGACCTTTTGGGTGTTTTTAAATAGATTCTTCGACAAGCTCAGTGTGACATTTGTTCGTTATTGTGAGGAGTAAAACGACGTGGCAATCTCATCCAAAGAAACAGATTGCCACAGTTTTTTTTAAAAACTTCGCAATGACATATTTAATATGATATTCTTCAATTGTGTTCAGTGTGATATTGTTAAGAATGACACTTTCAAAGATTTATTAAACAGCATTTTATTACTTACTCGTTTCCGTGTAATATTTGTAAAACAACGGAATAGTTTCAATTCCTTTTAAGTAATTAAATACTCCAAAATGTTCGTTTGGAGAATGAATAGCATCGCTATCTAATCCAAATCCCATTAAAATGGATTTACTTTTTAATTCATCTTCAAATAGGGCTACAATTGGAATACTTCCGCCTGAACGTTGTGGAATTGGTGTAACTCCAAAAGTATCGGTGTAGGCTTTACTTGCAGCTTGGTAGGCAACAGTATCAATTGGCGTAACATAACCTTGTCCGCCGTGATGTTCAGTAACTTTAATTTTTACTGCTTTTGGAGCAATACTTTCAAAGTGCTTTTTAAATAGTTTGGTAATTTCTTTCCAATCTTGATTAGGAACTAAACGCATTGAAATTTTAGCATACGCTTTACTAGCAATTACGGTTTTTGCACCTTCACCAGTATAACCTCCCCAAATTCCGTTAACATCTAAGGTTGGGCGAATTGAGTTTCGTTCGTTGGTGGTGTAACCAGTTTCGCCATAAACTTCATCAATATCTAATGCTTTTTTATATTCTTCTAGTGAAAAAGGAGCTTTTGCCATTTCGGCACGTTCTTTGGCAGATAATTCTTCCACTTTATCATAAAACCCAGGAATGGTAATGTGATTGTTTTCATCGTGTAAAGAAGCAATCATTTTAGTCAAAATATTTATAGGATTTGCTACAGCACCACCGTATAATCCAGAATGTAAATCACGATTAGGACCTGTAACTTCAACTTCAACATAACTCAATCCGCGTAAACCTGTAGTTATGGAAGGTTGCGTATTAGAAATCATACCAGTATCGGAAATTAAAATGATATCGTTAGCTAATTTTTCATGATTTCTTTTAACAAACCAGCCTAAACTAGTAGAACCAACTTCTTCTTCACCTTCAATCATAAATTTTACGTTACAAGGTAAGTTATTGTTTTTGGTCATATATTCTAATGCTTTTACGTGCATATACATTTGACCTTTATCATCACAAGCACCACGAGCATAAATAGCTCCATCAGGATGAGTTTTAGTTTTTTTAATTATTGGTTCAAAAGGAGGTGAATCCCAAAGTTCAATTGGGTCTGCAGGTTGCACATCATAATGTCCGTAAACTAAAATAGTGGGTAAATTTTTATCGATAATTTTTTCGCCATAAACAATTGGGTTTCCTGGTGTTTCGCAAACTTCAACTTTAGAACAGCCTGCATTTTGTAAGGCTTTTTCAACTGCTTCAGCCGTTTTTAAAATCGCTGGTTGGTATTCAGAATCTGCACTAATTGAAGGTATTTTGAGTAATTCAATTAATTCATTAAGAAGTTGTTCTTTATTTTGAGTGATATAAGATTTTAAATTTTTCATAATTAGATGTGTTTTATACTTTCAAAAATAGCAATTATTATTCGATAAATACCTTATAAAAAAAATTAACAAGTACTTTGCAAATAATAAGTATTGTGTATATTTGCAACTGCAATTAAAAAGCGGGCGTGGTGGAATTGGTAGACACGCTAGACTTAGGATCTAGTGCCGCGAGGTGTGAGAGTTCGAGTCTCTCCGCCCGCACAGAGCTCTTCAGAAATGGAGGGCTTTTTTTGTTGAATAAAGATGGTTGATATTAAATAGGAAAGGAGAGATGAGAAGTTTATCCTGAACGTAGCCGAAGGGAGTCTCTCCGCCCGCACAAAAAAAGTTTCTCATTTTTGAGAAGCTTTTTTATTTTAAGTCAAAATTTCAGGATAGATTAATATCTGTTCATACCTTGTCCTCTTCTACTTCTCATTCCTTGGTTTTGCATTGGAGGTCTGGAAGGTGCTTTAGGTTTTAATGCTTCTTTTTTGCGTTTTACGTATTTTGACCAAGCTTTTAATTGTTTTGCATTTAACCGGATTTTAAATTCTTTATCTAAAACATTTTGAGCTTTGGCTACTTTATCTTTTAAAGGTTGCAAGGTTTCATCTACTTTTATTTTTGCTTCTTTAAGTATGTTAATGTCATTACTTAATTTTGCTTCTTGGCTTTTTTGATTTATAAAAAGTTTTACAGAAGTAAAAATATCTGTATTAAAAATTTTGAGTTCATTAATTTTTTGGTTGTACTTATCAATAGCTTGTTCAACAATAATCTTATTTTCAGACTTTTTTACTTTTATTCTTTTTATAACCTCATCACTATCATAAGGAACAATACCTGCCAATTTTTTTACATTTACATGAAAATTACCATTGCCAGAGTGACTCCCTTTTTGTTGCGAAAATGCAATAGTAGAAGTTAGTATAAAAATAATTATAAAAATTTTATTCATGAGATTTATAAATTTTTTGTTTCTTAAAAAATTATTTTCAAAAATAATTTAAATCTTTAAGTATTTACCTAAAACTTCTAATAAATTCTCTTTAGAAATTGGTTTACTAATAAATTCATTACAACCTGCATTAAAAGTTCTTTTTTTATCATCATCTGTGGAGTATGCTGTTTGAGCAATAATTGGAATTTTTGGATGGATAGCTTTAATAATTTTAGTAGCTTCAAACCCATTTAGAACTGGCATTTTTAAGTCCATTAAAATTAAATCGATGTTTGAATTTGAATGACAAAAATCAACAGCTTCTTGTCCGTTTTTAGCATGGTGTAAAATACAATCGAATTTAAGGACATCTAAAAGTAAGGTTTCTAAAAACATATAATTTACTTGTTCATCTTCAACAATTAAAATAGTACATTTTGTTTTTTTAGATTGTTTTTCTTTAATGATATTGGTACTATTTTTTCCCTGAACTGGTTTGTATGGAATACTAACTGTAAATGTGGAACCAATACCTTTTACAGACTCTAACGTAATTTTTCCTCCTAAAAGCTCTGTATTTTCTTTGGCAATTGATAAACCTAAACCTAAACCACCAAATTTTTTAGATAATTCTTTTTCTTCTTGTGAAAATCGTTCAAATATACTTTCTTGTTTTTCTGGTTTAATGCCGATGCCTGTATCTTTTACATAAAAGTCTAGCGTGTTATTATTCAGTTTATATCCAAATTCGATAAAACCACTATTCGTAAATTTATAAGCGTTTTCTAAAAGATTTCCTAGAATTTTATTAAGTTTAAGTGAATCTGTTAGCACAATACTTTCTTTATCTGAGAGTGCTTTATTGAGATAAATAGGAATACCTGTTTCCTTTGCTTTTATATCAAAAATTGAAAACAATTCAACCATTAAGTTGTTAATATTTACTTCACTTTTTTGTATGGTAACCTGTTTGGTTCCTAATCTTGATATTTCTAAAATATCATCAATTACGTGTAAAAGTTGTTTTCCACTGTTTTGAATAATTTGAATAAAATTTTTTCTTTTTTCAGGGGATACGTCATCATTAGCCAATAAATCTGTAAATCCTAAAATGCCGTTCATTGGAGTTCTAATTTCATGAGACATGTTATTTAAAAATTCGGTTTTTAAACGGTTGCTTTCTTCGGCCTTTTCTTTGGCTTTATTTATTTCGGTTATATCGCTAATTGAAACGATAGTTCTATTATTTTCAATTTGTACAATACGCATGATTGCGTTAATAATAGTACCATCTTTTTTAAAGATATCTGTTTCATGAACAATATCTTCTTTATTTTTATAAATATCAATTAGTTCTTCTTTAAATGTATGTAGTGATTTTTCTGTAAAATTATCGCCAAAACCCGTTAATAATTCTTCTTTAGATTGCACCTCGAACAGCTCAACAGCAGCATCATTTACATTGATAACTTTTACTTTTGAAACACATTTTAAAACAAAATCTGGATTTTCATTTAAATAGGTTTTAATGTTGTGTCCTTTTTTTTCTATTTTATTAAGTAATTTTTTCACTTCCGAAAAATCTTCTTCCCAGAGTGCTATTGGATTTTTATCAAACAAATTTTTAAAACGTTGAGTATTTTCAAATAATAGTCTGTTTTTTTCAGATAGTTGAGTGCTTAATTCATTTAATTTCAAATTTTTATTCTCTAATATTTTATAAGTTTTTTTAATTATAGAAATATCAGTTACAAAGGCAAAAGAACCTTTTTTATTTTGTTGTTTATCAAATAAAGGTGAAGTTCTAAAAAAACAAGGTATTTGTTTTCCTTTATTAGTAGTTAATTCAATTTCGTAAGAACTTGATTTACCGAATGTTCTAAGTTTTATTTGTTCTTTAAAAATGGTAGTATTTTGTTCGTTTACAAATTCATAAATAGATTTACCAATTATTTTATATTTTGGAAGTCCTAAAATTCTACACATTTTTGTGTTTAAATCAACGGTATATGCATTGTTATCAATAACCCAAAAACCTTCGTCGGCAGTTTGTAGAATGTTGCTTAAATAGGTTTCATTAACCTTTAGTTTATCAAAAGATTTGCTTAGTTCTAATCTTGCTTTTTTTTGTAAAGTAATGTCTTCTTTTATAGCAATATAATTGGTTATTTTATTATTCTTATTTTTTATAGGAGTTATGGTTACCTGTTCCCAAAATAAGTTATCATTTTTTGCTTTATTTAAAAATTCTCCATGCCAGGTTTTGCCACTGCTAATGGTTTTCCACATAGAAGCATAATATTGATCAGGTTGTTTGCCCGATTTTAAAATTCTAGGGTTTTTCCCTAAAGCCTCTTTTGCAGTATAGCCGGTAATTTTTGTAAATTTTGGGTTGGTGTATTCAATATTGCCTTTACTGTCCGTAATTACAATAGTATTTGCACTTTGCTCAACGGCAATCAATAATTTTTCTTTTTCTTTTTCTTCAAGTTTTCGCCTGGTAATATCAAGGTTGACACCTCTAAACCCTTTTATGATTCCTTTTTTATTGATAATTGCTACTGCATTACTTTGAATATATATTAAAGAGCCATTTTTATGTTTAAACTTAACTTCAATATTATGCCAGCCTTGTTTTTTCGAAATATAATTTTTAAAATTTTCGATTAATTTTTCTTCATATTTCTTATTAACAAAATGAAAAATATTTTTTGATATAATTTCATTAGCTTTATAACCACTAATTTGTTCAACTAAATCATTACTATAAGTAAAATCACCGTTTAAATCCACTTCCCAAATCCACTCTCCAGTATTTTCAACAATATCTTTAAACTTTTCTTTTTCAAGGGTAAGATTTTCATTAATAGCCGTTAATTCTTTATTTTTTAACTGTAATTGTTTTTTTAATTTTTTTGTTTTTGTAATGTCATGATAAACTGTCATTTTGGAATTGTTTTCTAGCAAAACAGAAGTAACGATATAGTAATTATCTTTAAGTTTAACTTCTATAGAGTTACTTTTACCAAATTCTTTTAAATCATTAAAATAACACCATGAGCAAGGTTGCTCTAAATTATGAATAGCTTTATGGCATTTATCTCCAATCGCATTATATCCTATTTTTTTAATCATTCCTTTATTTAAATAGGATATATTATAATTTTCATCGCTCATATAAACTCCATCATCAAAAGCTGCTAAAATAGTTTCCATCATTTTATGCTGTTTTTTGAGTTTATTTTCAGCGTTTTTAGATTTAGTGATATCGGTTAAAACGCCATCATAATGTGTTGTTTCACCATCATTGCTTACAATAATATTAGTTTCGTCATGAAACCATTTTACGGTGCCATCTTTACAGATTAACCGATAGGGTTTATGCGTAAATTTCTTTAGTAATTTTTCTTCAAAATAAGCTACTTCACTACTTACTCTTTTTATATCTTCAGGATGAATAATATTTTCATATAAAACGGTTCTAGACAAAAAATCGTTTTCTGAATAGCCTAAAATTTGTGCTACATTTTTTGAAATAAACTCAACAGGCCAATGTGGTGCTTTTTTCCATAAAATAGCAAGAGAACTACTTCTTTCAATTATCTTATTAGCTCTATCTAAATTTTTAGTGAGCTCTAATTTTTTTGTGTAGTTTATACCTGAACTTAGGTGACCAGTAATGTTAAAATCGTCATCAAAAATAGGAGTATTATGCCAGTGTATAACTAGTTCTTTACCATTTTTAGTTAAAACTTTATTTTCATGTGAGGTTACTATTTTGTAGTTGTTGGTTAACAGTTTCTTTGAAACTTCCAAAGTTTTAGCCTTTGTGTTTACAGGAATAAAATTCTCAAACCAATTTTTACCAATAATTTCATCTTCAGTATAATTTAAAACTTCACAAGTTTTAGTATTAACATAGGTAACAATACCATTTTTATCTATTTCAACAAATAATAATTTTGAAGTATCATATTTGTATTTAATACTATCTACCATATAAGTATGAGGTGTATGGTTTAATTTAAAGGATGATAACTAATTGTTGGTATAAATTTAGTAAAAAAATAATTACCATTTATATAAAAGTAAATTTTGAAATAAAGTGTGTTTCTATTTTTTACTTTTAAGAAGTATTTCTTTAAAGTTTTCAGATTTTGGCAAATCGTAGAAAATATGATGAAAGGTATTTGGCAAACCTATTAATTTTCTTTTTTGTAAATCAATCCAAGCACCATATACTTTTACTTCGGCAGCAAGTTGACCCTTTTCATTGAAGATTTGATGACTAAATTTCCAACGTTCTAATCCTTTTGAACTTTCCTCTAAAGTCATATTAACCGTAATATTTTCTCCAATATGGATTTCTTTAAAAAAAGAAGTTTCTTCTTTAAATAAAACTGGACCAATATTTAGTTTAGCAAATTGATTAATAGAAAGTCCTTGTTTTTGAAAAAAACGAACTCTTACTTCTGCGGCATAATCGTTATATGCCGTGTGACGCATATGTCTATTTGGATCAAAATCTGACCATTTTGTATTAAATGTAATTTGGAAATCCATATGTTATTTTTGAAAGTGCTAAATTAGACAAATCAAAAAAAAGAGCCGAGATATTTCTCGACTCTTTTTTAATTTTTATAATTTTTTCTAGTTTTTAATACACCGAACACTTGCACCAGTAGTTCTGCCTATATAGGGATAAATATATGCGTTAGTACTAGTGAAAACTAAACCTTTTGGCGTTATTTGATTTACATCAATAACGCTAGATAAATAAAATGCTCTATAATTGTTATAGGCACTAGTACCGTTTGTGGCTCTAGCCCCAGCCATCGTCCATTTTAAAGGTGAAGCAAATGCACCGGCAGCATCATTAGTAATCCAGCTTAATCGTTCTGCATTTAGCTCTGTTTCTGTAGGAATTCTATAACCGCTAGGGCAAGGGTTATTAGTACCATTTACACCTTGCCATAAATTATTATTAGATGTCACACGCCAATCTGGACTACTTGGGACAGCGATAAACTTATTATGTCCAGGTACATTTGTAGTGCTTAATGTGGAAGTAGTTGTACTAGTTCTTTTTTCATGACCATCGGTTAATCGTCCCCATTGGTATAAATCGCCATAAGCCAAAGAATCTGTAGGGCTAGTGGCTACATGAGTAGCTCCTAAATTTTTATTCATCCATGTTTCACCAGTTTTAGGGTTGGTAACATCACCTGTGCTAGAAGGAAGTTCATAAGGAATTCCAATTGGATCAGGGTCATGTTGAATAAGATTTTCAATAATCACGGTTATTTTACAAGGTGCACAACGTTTACCACCACAAATTGGTGTAAATGTTACCGTGTATGTATTTGCGGCACTAAAATTATAGTTAAAAGTTTTACCAAATCCCGATTGTATAATTCCGTTTGAATCTTCAACTTCCCATTTATAGGTTACATCACAATTCTTAGGATTACAAATGTAGGTTGGTGCTGTAAATGAATAATAAGCACCTTTTTTCAGCTTTATTTCATCACTGCATTTAAGTTGTTTGCCTAAATAAGGTTGGGTATATATTTTTAGTTTAGGATCTTTAGGTATTTCTTTAATAAACCCTTTTATGCCAATAAAATTAGTTTTCCAATCGCCACAATCACAATCAGGTGTTTGCTGACAACATTCAATAGTGAAAGTAGTACTTCTATCGCTACATAATTTTTCTGAATCTTGAATTACAAACGACCAGGTTCTTGCTGGGTCACATGGAATATTTGATGGGATTGTATAAGTGTACGTCCCTGCATTTGAAATACCAGTTGCTATTACTTGATACATTACACTGTTTGTATTGTCAAATAAACCAATATCTACTGAGCCGGAAGGAGTTGTGCCACTCCAGTTTAAAGTAATACTGTCCCCTGGACAATACGTCTTACTCTGACCTAAATCTTTAATATCAATGTTGCAAGGTTCAGGTTCTGTTAGTTGGTCAGACGAAAAACAAACAATCTTTTCACACACATTACAATCCACATCTTTTACTCTCACTTTTAAACAAAATGAGAATGTTACCTCACAACAATCTAAATTTAAAGTTAAAGGATCAATAATGTCTAAATTAATACTGCCGTTAAGTACAGAAGGTGAGCCAGGTAGCCAGGTTAAACTACTTGTGTTATTATCTGAAGTGTTTAAAAGCAAGTTTGCTAATGTTGTTGTAGTTGAAGATAATGTTCCAAAATTCCCCAAATCATCAGGCTTGCAATCTTCATTTGAATATTCAACGTGGTAATCAACCATTGAAATTTCAACTTCTTGAATTGGAACAGCACCTCCATTAATGTTTACACTGTAATTTCCGTTGTTTTCTGTAAGAGAAGCTTCAAATCCATCAATATCACAACATTCTGTACCACTTACACAAGCTGCAGGAGCTTCTGGACTTCCATAATTTGCGTCTAACTCAACACCCGATGTAATCATTTTTGCTGTAACTGAAACACTTTCGTTACAACAATTACCACCACCAGATTTTGTTACAGGAATGGTAATTATAAAATTATCTCCAGGTTGTATTTGGGAGGAAGGATTTACAGTTATAACTACATTTCCTGATGTAGTACTTGTTATTGGAGTACCAATACCATCTTCAATTCTAATTTGCCCATTTATGGAAACACAGTCTGGTAACAGATCTGTAATAACCATGTTATCTAATGGAACACTACCGTTATTTGATACCGTAATAATATAGTTAAACGACTGTCCGTTTTCAACAATCTCAGCATCTGCTTCTTTTTTAATAGCCAATATTCCAACTTCATCAATACTATAATTTACGGAACTACTTAGAGTTCCTGAACCATTAGGAATTACAGCTGTGTTTGTTTTTGTACCATGTAATTGTGGTAAAATTTCAGCTTGAAAAGTAACAATTAAGAAGTTTGATTTATAATAATCACAAATACCGGGCATGCTAGTAATGGTCCACGTTGGATTTTGTAAATCAGTTGTATCAGCTACTACTGAAAATGGTGGAGGTACAGGAGTTGCTCCTGAAAAATATGGATTACAGTAAGATTTATATCCTGTACTTTGGTTTGTGTAATAATCGTAAGTTATAGAACTGGGTAGAATTTCCAAATTTTGGTTTGGCATTCCCATTGCATCATTAATAACAGTTGTTAAATCTCCTGAACCAGAATTCCCAATCATTACACTATAAGTGATAATATCTCCAATTTGATAAATAGGTGGCACCAACGTATTTGGAGGGTTTACGATACATTTTTTTATGGATGGAATTGATTTAGGAGCTTCAACAATAAAATCAACAGCAGCAGTTGTGTTTTGAATGGCGGTATCTATTGTTGGGCAATTAACACCAGGGCAAGGGGTAATTCCTCCTCCTGTGGTTCCAGTTCCAGTACCTACTGCTGAATAACTTAAATTTGCAGTATTACTAATGGTACTTCCTATGGATGTTGAAGAATTTATAGTAAAGTATATATATATATATTGTGAATACCCTGGATTTAAAATTAAACCTGTTGGAGCATCAAATGTATACGTAGTTGCTGGAAACGACGGTACAGCAGTAGGCGAAGAGGACCAACCTCCTAAGCTCATTCCTGTAATTGTAATTCCAGGAATATTCAAATTATCTGTAATTTGTAAATTTGTCAAAGGTACATTTCCATTATTGTAAACAATAATTTTATAACGAGCATCACATCCAGGAGTTAAATTTGTAGTATAACTACTTGAAACATATTTTTGAAATAAAACAGATGCATTTGGTGCAGCTAACGGAGGTGACGTTGCTGTTACAGTTCCTGTCATAGTACCACAAGTTCCATCACCCAAAGTAAAATTATAATTAGCAGTATTTGTGATAACTGTCCCATCTGGAGCACAATTTTGAAGCTTAACTTGATATTGCCATTGGCCATTGGTGTACCCATCTTTATTAATTAAAAATGAAGCACCACTTATAATTGGAACACTAGGAGTTTCAGTTATTGTACCATTTATGTGGTAAGTTCCCAATCCAGCTCCGTTTGGATTGTTATGTTTTAGCCAAATTTTCCATAAAGAAGCTCCGCATGTTAAATCACCTGTAATAAACTGTTTGGTTATACTCCAATAGTTATCAGCTCTTGCAATTACATTTACTGAAGTAGTACACGTAGTAATTACACCAGTGCAATCTAATTCAACAGTAACGTCAAAAGTACCAATTGTACCGTTACAAGTTGTATAATTAGGGAATTTATAAAATACGTTAAAATTTTGACCATCATTACCAGCTAAAGTGGGAGGTGTCGTATTTTGATAGATACCACTACCGATGCTCGTAAAAGGAATTGCAACAGAACTTTGAAAAACTAAATTTGAAGAATTTGTTATTGTCACTGTTTTTGTGCACCCGGCATCATAACTTCCTGGTAAGGTAATGTTTAAGGCAATATTATCTCCAGTTAATGCTTCTGTAGGGACAGATATAGTTACCGCATTTCCATTTAAATTACAAGTAGCAGTATTAGGAGTATTGTTTACCGAAATTTGAGAGTATGAGAATGAAGTCGCCACTAAAAATACTAGCAACATATATGTTTTGATTGTATATATTTTATTTTTCATGATAGTATTATTTATTGGTTATTAAATTGAAAACAATGAGTAAATACACATGATTTACAATTACCTTCTTCATAAAATACTTTTACTTTGATACATACCGTATAATCTATTACGCAACAACTAGGATCGAGTCCACTGAGCGGACCCGGTAAGCCAATGGTTAAATTGACAGGAATTGGTCCTGTAAGTGATGTATTACTTGTGTACTTTATATCTTTTGTCGCATTATTATTTGAACTAGAACTGCCGGAAGCAGTTTCATTAAATAATTGCAATGAAGTTGAACCGTTAATTGTAGTTCCTGGCATTAAAATCATTCCAGATTCTTCAACACTACTAACACCTTCTGTACAAGCTGATGGGTTTGCAGAATAACTATATGATTGTATTTGAAACTCAATTCCATAAATAGGAACATTTACATTAATGTTTCCATTAAAGTTAAATTGATTTCCAGTAGCTCCGTTTAACGAAATATTAAAATCATCGAACGAGAGTTCAATTCGATCACAATCATCACATAAACAGCTTGGTAACTCGTCAAATAGTGAACTCACACCAGGCTGACAAACAATTGGGCTAGGGTCTAAATCATCTCCTTGCAAACCAAAACCAATGGAAGTAACACTTGCCGAAACAGTTACTTCAAAACAGTAACTAACGGTAGTTGCAGATGCTCCAATTTGTGTAACCAATGTTGGATTTGGGCTCACCAATGTATAAGTTAATGGAGTATATGATTGGTCATAAACAGACAATCCAGACCCTAAATTTGCAAAAGTTAAATCTCCTGAAGCACTAGAATAGGTAGTGTCAAAACAAATTTTAAATTTTCTGTTTGCTCCAACATAGCCTAAACATTCAATGGTGTCATTAGAAATGGTAAAATCTATTTCACATTGACCCATGGTAAAGTAACTATTATTAGAAGAAATACCAGTAGTAGTTTCGGTTACTTTCCAACTATATTGCCCATCGCTTAATTTATTTTCTTTAAAAATAATTGTTGGATTCATTGTGGTTTTTGTAGTTTTTGAAATATACGTTAGTTGTACTTGATGGCTACTGCTAATTTTAATTACTTCAATAATATAGTGTGGATTTACAATTTTACTACCAATTAATTTCCATGTAAAGTTTTTAATTTCAGAAGTGCTTTTAAAACGACTATTATTTTTTGGAAGTACATTAACTAGTTTTCGTTGTTTATTTTTTTTGTCTGCTTTTTCTTTTGCGGAGTTAGTTAAGGTTATAGAAACTTTATTTTTGCCAACATACAATGGACTTTCACCGTTTGTAGTTTCGCCCTCATAAACAGGATTTCTTTTTAAGGTAATATCTGAATATTTTACTCTACCAGGGCGTTTACGTTTTACGTTTGGTGTGGTTGAGTTGTTTCCGAAATTATAACTTATTCCAACACCAAAATTGGTAGTTTGGGGTTTTATGCTTGTTGTAATTTCATCAAAAGCAATAGGCGTTCCATCTGCCTGAATAAAATCTTCGGCATCAATTATTCCATTTTTATTAGCGTCTACAATTGTTTTTTCTGTAATAGTAAATTCATTAGAAATCGCAGATAAATAATCTATGTTTGCAAATACATTTAAATTTCGGCTTATATTATAACCAATTTTAAAAGCTGTCGAAAAATAGGACACTTTATAAGTTTTGTTTGTTTCTAAACTGTAAAAAGGAATTGCAATATCAATATTTTTTACATAACTACTTTCAAGAGTTATTGGTTTAATGGACATTATTCCAGTTCTAAGTAAAAATGTCGCTTCAATTTTATTGAAGGTTGTTTTATATTCTGGTCCAAATCCATAATAGCTTACTTTCCAATCTTCTGTACTATTTATAGTTGAAAAATTAAGTGAATTTATGAAATTATCTAAATTGCTGTCCGTAGGGTTTGTATATTGCCCTAAAGACAAACCAATCCCAAATTTAGAAAAGTAATAAGCTCCTGCCAGTTCAAAATAGCTCCCATTATTAGCATATGCATTGTCACTAAAGCTTGAAGAAGGTGTTGAGATTCCAGAAGATAAAGTAAGATTAACAAATTTTTCTTGAGAATAACTCATAAAAGTTATTACAGAAAACGCAAGAAATAGTACTTTTTTCATCATATTATTTTTTTAGTTAGTAAATTTTATTAATGGCAATTTTAGAATATATCAACTAAAGTTCTATTTTGTTACCCTTTATTACAAACTCGAGTTAAACTAAAATGGACTTTAGAATTTTTATTGTAACAATTGTTACAATATACAACTTTTTTTGAATTCAAAATTTAGCAGGTTAATTTTTAGCTGATTGAGTGCTAATATAGAGCTGGTATCTGCAATACTGAAAATTATTATTTAAGAGAAATAGTATTTATATATTTTTAATTTTTTCTAAAAATGAAGTTCGTTTTGCTTTTGAAATTGGTACTTTATCATTATTATCCATAATAATATATCCTTCATTTAAATACTCATTAATATAATTCAGGTTTATAAAATGAGATTTGTGAACCAAATAAAAATGATGTAAACTAGCTATATTATTAAATTTTCCAATACTATATGAGCTTAAAATTGAGTTAGCATTTTCTAAAATTATCTTGGTATAACCGTCAATTCCTTCAAATCTAATAATATCTGCTGTTTTAATAAGGCTTAATCCTTTTTGAGTAGGAATTACAATAGTTGAATTTCCATTGCTTACTAAATTTTGAAGTAATTGTTGATTTTTTTCTAGAGCACTTTTTTGATTAATATTTTTTAAAGCATTTTCTATTGCTGATTGTAACTCATCATTATCAATAGGTTTTATAATGTAACCAATGGCACAGTGTTTAATTGCATCAATAGCATATTCACTATACGCGGTTACAAATATAATTTCAAAATTAGGATTTTCAATTTTAGAGAGTACATCAAAACCACTTAAAATGGGCATTTCAATATCAATAAATACTAAATCTGGATGATTTTGATTAATTTCTTGTACTGCTTTTTGTGGATTTTGAAATTTATGTGTTACCGCTATTTGAGGAAAATATTTTGCAATTTTTAAAGCTAAACTTTCTAATGCATTTTTTTCGTCATCAATAATTATAGCATTTATTTTAGTTTTCATTGTGCTTAAAAGTTAGTTTAACAATGGTTCCGTTTGAGTTTTTCAATTCATTTATAGAATAGATAATAAACCATTCTTTTGATTGATTTAATAGACTAATTCGGTCTTTTAAAATAGAATTAGATTTAGAAATATGTGTTTTAATGGAATTTTCTTTAATTTCTTGTGCCTTTTTCAAGCCAACACCATTATCGGAAATTTGAACTATTAATAGGTCTTCATTTTTTAAAAAATCAATTTTTATTAAGCCATTTCCTTCATTATGAAATAAACCGTGATTTACAGCATTTTCAACAATAGGCTGTAATAACATTGACGGTATTTTTTCTTCGGATAAATTTAAATTTTCATCAATATTAAATTGAAAATTAAATTGCTCACCAAAACGCATTTTTTCAATTTCCAAATAGTTTTTAAGGAGTGATACCTCTTGTTCTAAGCTTATAAATTTAGTTCTTGAAAAGTCGAAAAACTTACGAATTAATCGTGAAAATTTTACTAAATATTTTTCTGATAATTCAATATCATTTTTTGTGATAAAATATTGGATGGCATTTAATGAGTTAAACACAAAATGCGGATTCATTTGAGAGCGAAGTGCGTGTAATTCAAATTCTGATAACTGTTTTTGGGTATTTAGTTTTTTTAATTGTTTATTTAATTCTTTTTTTCTTATCATTAAAATAATTCCGGTTGTAAGTGCTAAAAATAATAATACAAAGATAATTTTGGCAATATTGGTTTGATACCATAATGGTAATATTTTAAAATTTATGCTGTTTGTTACGCCGTGAGAAGTAACACTTAATTTGTATTTGTTTGGTGGTAAATCTGTAAAATTGAGGTTATTTGATTTGGTTGTTATCCATTTTTTTTGAACGGGATTTAATTTATATTGATAACTAAAATTTTTATTATTTTCATCATAATTAATACTTGATATTGAAAATGTAGCATTGTTATCCTTTTTATACTTAAAAACCGCCTTTTTATTCGTTATTTTATTTTTGTTATAAAAAGCTTTATCTATATAAATGGTTATAAATTGAGAAGGGCTTTTTTGGTTTTTTGGTAAAATGGCAATGCCGTTATTTGTACTTGCAAAAATTTTATTTTTCTTTATAAGAATATCATTTATGGTGTTTGAAGGTAAACCATTATTTACATCAAATTTTTTAGTTAATTTATAACCTGTTGCACTTTTAATATATTTAAAAACACCTTCGTTGGTTGCTAACCAAATATTGTTATTTTCTATAAAGGCATTTTCAACCGTTAGAAATTTAGATTTAGGTAACTGTTTAATCGTTTTAAGATTTGTAATAAAACTTCCAAAGCCATCCGTATTTAATAAAAGCTCTGAGTTTGAAATTTTATTAAGGCTCAATATAGATTTATCAAAAATTTGGTTTGAAAAATTAACTTTTTTAATAGTATCATTTTTAAATTCTTTTAGCCCGTTAGATGTTGCAACAAGTAATTTGTTATTAAATACATATAAATAATTTATGCCTGCTTGCAAATATGCTTTTTTAATGGTTAGGTCAATTGGATTTATTTTGTTAATGCCAAAAGAAAAAAGGCTGTACAGATTTTTATTAAAGTAAATAAATTGAGAACCTAGTGGGTTTTGTAATGATTTTAATTTTTGATAATCAATTGTTTTTAAATGATTGTTTTTAAGGGTACTAATTTTAAAATTTGAAGGGAAAAAAGAAGTGTTTAATTCTTTAATTTCTATAGCTTTAAAAGGGAAGTTTTTCACATTTAGAAATAGCTCAAAATCTTTTTTTAAACGGTTATATTTATAATAACCCTTATTAGATACATTAATAAAAACAGTGTTATTTATAACACTAAATTTACCTGTATTTTTAGTTGTTAGTTTATAATTTATCTCTTGTTTTACATAGGGTAGTTTGTAAACACCATTAGAAAAAGTGGCTAACCAAATTGTTTTGTTTTTATCTATAAGTGCAAAATGAGCATTAATTTTTTTAGGAAAAAAATAAGGATTCTTAATATGAAATTTTTTATCTAAAAAACCTACAAAACCAGTTCCTGTTATTTGAATTTGATTATTGACTATGTTAATTCTAGCATGTTTAACTTTTTCTAATCTAACTTCATTTTTATAACTTGAATGTGTAAGTTTTAAATTGTTTAAATTGAGTATTAAGTAATCTTTTTCTGAAACCCAGCAGTACAAAGAATCATTTAATTGTTTTCTTTTTGCAAATTTTCTAAAAAATGGTTTAATAAAACACTTTTTAATAATCAAGTCTTTTGCTCCAATAATTTTTAAAGTGTCTTGAAGAATATTAATTTTTAAGCACGTAATAGTATTATGAAAAATAGCTATTTTATCTACATTTTTATCGTTATGATTAATTTTTTTTGTCCATTTACCATTTTTTAATTCAAAAGTATTGGTTGGCCCTGTTGGATATACGTTGTTTTTTATTTGACTTGAACAAATGGGATTCATAATTTCACCTTCATTACTTGTAGCAAATGAAAACACACTATCATTTTCTATATAACCTAATTTAGAAGATTTTGATAAATACCAAACTTTAGTATCTGGTGTTGTAAAACCTTCCCAAGCATCATTGTTTGGGAGTCCTTGTTTGGTTGTAAAAGTTTTAAAAGTTTTACCGTTGTATTTTACCATTCCTTTATCGGTTAAAAACCAAATAAAACCTTTAGCATCTTGTAAAATAGTATAAATGTGATTACTTGGTAATCCACTTTTTGTGGTATAATGTGTATACTGTTGCGCAAAAGAAAAACTCCATATTAGCAGAGTAAATAATGTGATATGAAGTTTTTTTTTATGCAAAAAATTAATTTTTAATTTTAAAAATACAATTTTAATTTGTGTTTTCTTACAAGTTATTGTTTTTTGTATAGAAATCTAAAGCTTTAGAAAATTTGAATGTAAAAAAAGAATCTCTTCCTTCATAATTAATAACTTTAACGGAATTATTGAAGTCATTTAGGAAAATGATTTTAAAAAAATCTTTTTCGGCTAATTTTCTTTCATTAATTAAATAATATTTTATAATTGCAGTTTTTTCTGCATCATTAAATACTTTTTTTGCAACTGTAGTTGTAGTCACTTTAGTTTTTTTAGCTTCAGAATTATTTTTGCATCCTATAAAAAGGAATAAGGCAAAAATTGTAAATAGTGTTTTCATTGGTCACAGATGTTAGTTGAAACTATGCACTTTAGTGCAAGACTTTCAGTTGCTACACAATTTTGTACTTTTGAGATATGAAAGGACAAAGGCGTATGGGTCACACAGTATCTAGACTCACA
>NZ_JAKIUR010000018.1 GCF_021647475.1 Lutibacter sp. | reverse complement strand
CTTTCTTGCTCGTAAATCGCAAATTGTGTCTGCTAATGTGGGTTGTTTCTGTAATTTCATACATTAAAAATAAGACTTAATTAGTTAAATAACAAATGATTAAATGATTTTTATACCTCCAATTTAACCAGTTTTACCTTGCAACGGTCTTAACATGCTAAAAATTGTTAAAGATATGTTAATACAATACCTTGTTATGCATAATAATGTAACAAACCTTATCAATAAACGTCATTTAGTAAATAACTATAAAATCTATTATTATGACAACTTTAAACTTAAACAAACAAGTAAACAAAAAAAAGGTAGTTTTTGTAAACTTTTCAAATACAAAACGATTGCAATGGAATGCATCTAGAAGATATGGAATCTAAATTATGCTCAAATTAATACACCGCATATTCTTATTTCAAAAAATATCCTAAAAAACTAAAACACTTAGTTTTTTAGGATTTCATCAATTACATTTCTTGTTTTTGAGCTATTCCAATCAGCTGCTCCTACTTTTTCAATAATAACACTTCCCTTTTTATCAATTAAAAAACTTGAAGGAATACTATTAGTTTTTAAAAACTCACTTGGTGGTCTTGAAGCTGAATTATAAACAGGTAAGTTATAATTATTCTTCTTAAAAAAAGTCGAAATTTTTTCCCAGTTTTCATTAGTAACAAACACAAAGGCCACTTTATCTTTATAATCGTTATATAGTTTTTGAATCATTGGTAATTCTGCTCTACAAGGCGGACACCAAGTTGCCCAAAAATTAACAAACACAACTTTTCCCTTTAATTCTTTAAAATTAATATTTTCAGAATTTAAACCATTTAACTGCCAATTATAGTCATTTATAGTTACTCTGTCTTTAACATTTTCAACCGATGGTGAAAAAGCAATCTGCCGCAATAACCAAATTCTAGTAGGTGAATAAATTAATAGCCCAATGGCAATAACAAAAATAGCATTTGAAAAAAACTTTTTATTTAATTTAATATTCATAAAAACATACTTTAATTGTGATAGTAGTTATTCTTTAATTTTACTTACAAACAAAGATAGTATTTCTTTCATTTTTGAACTCTTTTTCTATAATATTTATCTAAATTTATGTTAGATTATTAACAATATTGGTATGATTGTGTAACATATTTTACATATTTTTTCTTAATATTTTAAATTATTTATTATACATTGCCAAAATAATTACTAAAAACTATATAAACATGAAACAAAAAAGACACTTTATTTTCGGATTTTTCTTGCTTTTTAGCATTGTGATTCAAGCACAATCCTATCAAGTAAATGGAAAAGTAACCGATGCAACCAGCCAACCTTTACCAGGTGTTTCGGTAACTGTTGAAGGTACTACACGTGGTACTACTACTGACTTTGATGGAAATTACATGATTAAAGTCAATATGAATGAAAATTTAATATTCTCTTATGTAGGCTATAATGAAAAGAAATTACAAATGGATGGTACTAAAACATTTAATGTTACTTTAGCATCAGGTGTTTCGCTAAACGAAATTCTAGTAGTTGGTTCTAGAAATCCTAACAGAACAGCTGTTGACACGCCAGTTCCTGTTGATGTAATTGATATGTCTGAACTTGTAACTGCAGGCCCACAAGTAAATTTAAATCAAATACTTAACTATGTGGCTCCTTCTTTTACTTCAAACACTCAAACTATTTCTGATGGTACTGACCATATTGACCCTGCTTCTTTAAGAGGTTTAGGTCCAGATCAAGTTTTGGTGTTAATTAACGGTAAAAGAAGACACACTTCTTCATTAATTAATGTTAACGGAACATTTGGTCGTGGTAGTGTTGGTACAGATTTAAATGCAATTCCTGCTGCTTCTATTGAACGTATTGAAGTTTTACGTGATGGTGCTGCTGCACAATATGGTTCTGATGCCATTGCAGGGGTTATTAATATTGTATTAAAAAGAAGTACAGACAAATTAGAAGTTAATGTTACTAATGGTGCAAATTTCTCCAAAAATGCTAACTCACAAACAGGTGGTGTTGACGGTGTAACTACTAACGTAAGTGCTAATTACGGTTTAAAACTTGGTGAAAAAGGTGGATTTATAAACTTTACAGGTGATTTTGATGTTAGACAAGATTACAATAGGATGAAAGAATGGGAAGGAAATATATTTAACCTTTACAATACTGTTGAAAGAGTAGCCAACAATGCAGGATATAATATCGCAAATTTGTTAGATAATGATGTTTCTGATGTTATTCTTTATGGTAATCAAGCTGGATTAAATTTAAGTCCTTCTGCAACTAAATCTCAGTTACAAAGTATTTTATCTGCTGACAACACTACTGCTGAATTAGCCGCTCGTGGTTTAAATAGAACTGACTTCAATATGAGAGTTGGTCAATCCGCTCTACGTGGTGGTCGTTTCTTTGCAAACTTCTCATTACCTTTAGATGAAGCAGGAACAGAATTGTATGCTTTTACTGGATTAAGTTCTAGAACAGGTAATTCTGCAGGGTTTTATAGATTACCATACCAAAATAGAACCTATACTCCTGCCTATAATAATGGTTTTTTACCTGAAATTAATTCAACCATTAAAGATAAATCTATTTCAGTAGGAATTAAAGGAAAAGTTTCTGATTGGGATGTTGATTTTAGCAACACTTGGGGTAAAAATACATTTTCATACCTAATTGGAAATACATTTAATGCTTCTATGCAAGGTTCTTCTCCTACAACTTTTGACGCGGGTGGATTCGCATTTATGCAAAATACTACTAATTTAGATGTTAGTCAATTTTTTGAAGATACAATGTCTGGTTTAAACGTTGCTTTTGGAGCAGAATATCGTTTAGAAAACTATCAAATTATTGCTGGTGAACAAGCATCTTATGGACAATATGATGGTACTGGAAATATAAATAATGCTTATGATGATATTGTTAGAGATGCATCTGGCACCCCAGTTTTAGATTTAAATGGTGATCCAATACCTAATCCTAATTCAGACCTTCTTGTTCCTACAGACTTTTTCGGTGCTAAAAGACCAGGAGGTTCACAAGTATTCCCTGGATTTAGTCCTAATAATGAATTATCAAGAGGTAGAAATAGTGTAGCTGGTTATATTGATGTAGAAGCTGATATTACTGACAACTTTTTATTAAGTGGAGCTGCACGTTATGAAGATTATTCTGATTTTGGCTCAACATTAAATGTTAAATTAGCGACAAGAATAAAAGCAAGTGAAAACACTAATATTAGAGCTGCTTTTAACACTGGTTTTAGAGCTCCTTCATTACACCAATTATATTTCAACTCTACTTCTACAATTTTTGATCAAAATGGGGATCCTCAAGAAGTTGGAACCTTTGCTAATGATAGTAGAGCTGCCAAATTATTAGGTATTCCACAGTTAAAACAAGAAACTTCAAGAAGTGTTAGTTTAGGTTTTACTTCAAAAATACCTAACTTAAATTTAACATTAACAGTTGACGGTTATTGGGTTGGTATAGATAATAGAGTTGTTTATACTGGACAATTTAAAGGCCCAGGAACTGGTACTGAATTGGATAATTTATTAGCACAAGCTAATGCAACGAAAGCTTCATTTTTTGCAAATGCTATTAATACAGAATCTAAAGGTGTTGATATTGTTATTACTAACGATGCAACTTTAGGTGATAATGCTAAATTAAAGAGTGATTTATCAGCTACTTTCTCAAAAACAGTAAAAGTTGGGAATATCCATGCTTCACAAGTTTTAGAAAATGCAGGATTAGTAGGAACATACTTCCCTGAAGATAGTAAAATTTATTTGGAAAAATCAGTTCCTAGAGCAAAAATTAATTTATCAAATAGTTTAACTACTGATAAATTTAATATTTTCTTAAGAAATGTTTTCTTTGGTAAAGTTACTGAAGCTACCAATAATGTTGGCTTACAACAAGAATTTGGAACAAAAGTAGTAACCGATTTATCTTTTGGATATAAAGCTTCTGAAAGTTTAACCGTTACTGTTGGTGCAAATAATTTATTTGACATCTATCCGGACAGAGCTGCAAACTCTATTAGTTATATAGATTCAAATGGGAATCCTCAAACTGGAAATAACAGAAGTGGTGGACGATTTGATTGGTCAAGAAGATCACAACAATTTGGAATTGGTGGTCGATTCTTATTTGCAAGACTTAGTTTAAATCTTAAATAATTAATTTTATTTATTTTATTAAAAAAGGTTTCTCAATTGAGAAACCTTTTTTTATTGTAATTCCAATAATAGTGTCAGGTCGAGCAAAGTCGAGACCTAATTAACCTGAGTTCGACCTAAGAATTTACTTTAAATAACTGAAAATCAAAATGTCATTGCGAAAATTATAAATGTAGTGCCATAATTTGAAGTAATCTTTTCATAAAAATGAGATTGCTTCCTCTTTTCGCTTTACTTCATTCATCGCAATGACGTAGCTTGTTGATTTTCAACCCGGTATTTATTTTCTTACATCGAACTCAGGTAATTAGTGTAACAACAGTTCTTGGCTCCGCTCGAACAGACTTTTTTTGCGTTTTGTAATTTAATGATTATGAGATAATTAATTATTTTTTTAGTTATGTAACTAACTACTGACCTCTATCAAATTATTACTATTTCCCAATAATATGAAGTTCCGTAAATTCTTTGGTTATAATTAAAGTAGTTATTTCTGATGTTAATTTTGAAATGTCAATTTTTTCATTATCTATTTCAACACTAGCAATTTCAAAAGGAATTCCATGTAATATTAACTTAAATGTTTCATAGGAAGTTATAAATTTACCTTCTTTAAATTGTTGAATTGTTAATGAATCCTTTTTTCCTACCAATGTGAAATTCCTAAGACTAAATCTCCCTTTTTTATAATCATAACCATCAGATGCATCTTCATATATTCTCGATTTTTCTTTACCTTTTTTATAATAAACATCTAAAGTTAATTCTTCAATAACTTTTTCACCAACATATTGTTGAATAGGATATTTTGGTATTATAGCACCTTCCTTTATATAAACTGGCATACTATCAATATCTGCATCTACCCATTTTTCTTCTCCTCCTTTTATAATTTCTGCATTCCAAAAGCTATACCAATTTCCTATTGGAAAATACATTCTTCTTCCTTTTGCATTAGGCTCAATTACTGGACAAACCAATATTTTATCGCCATAAATAAACTCATCATTTCTATAATGCGTATTTGCATCATCTTGATCAAATAGCATCAGCGATTTTAAAATAGGGATTCCTTCTTTGGCATATTGCCAAAAAGCCGTGTATAAATAAGGTAATAATTGATATCTTATTTCAATGAATTTACGTACAATATTAGTAACGTTTGTATCAAAAGAGTAAGGTTCTTGTTCTCCATGATCTCCTGATGAATGTGTTCTGCAAAACGGGTGAAAAACACCAAGTTGAATCCATCGGGTATATAATTCACCATTTGGTTGTTCGGCAAAACCTCCAATATCAGATCCTACAAACGAAAAACCTGACATGCACATACGCTGTGCTTGTGCATTTGCAATAGCCAAATGTTCCCAACTGGCAACATTATCACCTGTCCAGCTTGAGGTATAACGCTGAGTACCTGAATAAGCAGCTCTGGTAATTACGAAAGGTCGTTTAGGGTATGCGAATTTTTTTACTCCATGATAAGTTGCTCTTGCCATTTGCATTCCATAAACATTATGAGCTTTTCTATGACTACAGTGGTTACCATCATAATTATGCCTAACATCATTTGGAAAAGTTTTGCCTGGAACTTCCATTATAGCTGGCTCATTCATATCATTCCAAACTCCTTTTACCCCAATATCTTCAATTAATTCTTTGAATAAATTTGACCACCATTCTCTAACTTTTGGATTTGTGAAATCTGGAAAATAACATTCTCCTGGCCATACTTTACCTTTCATATAAGGTCCATCAGCACGTTTACAAAAATAATCTTTTTCTAAAGCTTCTTTAAAAACAGAATAATTGGCATCAATTTTTATTCCTGGATCAATAATGGCTACTATTTTAAATCCATCATCACCCAACTCTTTTACCATTTTCTTAGGATTTGGAAAGTACTCTTTATTCCAAGTAAAACATCTAAATCCATCCATATAATCTATATCTAAATATATGGCATCGCAAGGTATTTTCAATTCTCTAAATGTTTTAGCAACTTGTTTTACCTTACTTTCAGGATAATAACTCCATTTACATTGATGATATCCTAAAGCCCAAAGTGGAGGTAATTGATGTGGACGACCTGTTAAATCAGTATAGGAACTTACAACATCCGTCATTTTTGGACCATAAATAAAATAATAATTCATTTCACCTCCTTGAGCCCAAAAACTAGTAACGTTTCTTCTTTCATGAGAAAAATCAAAAAAGGAACGGAAGGTATTATCAAAAAATATTCCGTATGATTTTTTATGGTGAAGCCCTGTATAAAATGGAATATCTTTATATAGTGGATCAGTATCTTTACTATAAGAATAAGAATCGGTTACCCAATTTTCAAATCGTTTTCCTTTTAAATTATTATGAATTGGCTTGTCTCCTAACCCAAAATAACTTTCTCCTTCTTGTGAAACTTTCGATAATTTAACAATATCGCCACCATATTCATAACTTTCTTCCCAATGAAAACCTAATTCATCTTCGCAAATCAGTTGATTATCAATTGCATCAAAAATTGAAATGTGTAAATTTTCTTTAAATATTTTACAAATTAATTTTGAAGTAGTTACTATGTAATATAAATCATCTTCTGTAATTTCTAGCTTATTAAAACCGCTGGTTGCATGTTTTGTTATGGCGTATGAAAAATCATTTTCAAAAACTCCTTTGGTTGTATATCTAAAACGCAAAATACTATCACGCCGTATTGTAAGTTGTAAGACTACATTATTACTTGTTGTAAAATATAAGGTATCAACATCTTTTTTGAAATCTATTATTTGGTTAGGAAATTGATTTCCTTTATTTACTATTTCTGTATTAATTATCATATATCATTCTTTACATAAAAGTTACAAACTTATAAAAATTAGCAACTAATAAGATTGAAACTATTAAAAAGATTTAATAAAATTTGAAAATTAATTATTAATACGAAATATTACTATGCCTAACGGAGGTATAGTAATATTTGCTGAATTATTTTTGGAGTTCCAACTGCTATTTTCTACAGGAATAAGTCCGTTATTTTTAACTCCACTACCTCCAAAAATTTTAGCATCACTGTTAAAAATTTCTTTTAAAAAACCTTTATAAGGAATGCCTATTCTGTAATTATAATAAATTTTAGGGATAAAGTTACAAACTACTATTACAGCATTATTATTTGAATCTTTTCTGATATAAGAAATAACTGAATTATCAGCATCATCATAATTTATCCATTCAAAACCATCAGTTTCAAATGATTTTTCGAATAATTCAGGCGTTTTTTTATAAAAAGTATTTAGTGCTTTAAAATATTTTTTTGTTTTTTGATGTGGTTCAAAATCTAATAAATTCCAATCTAAACTTTTTTGAAAATTCCATTCGTTGTATTGTCCAAATTCACTTCCCATAAAAATTAATTTAGTACCAGGATGTGTAAACATATAGCCATACAACACTCGTAAATTAGCAAACCGCTGCCATTCATCACCAGGCATTCTTCCTAAAATTGAATTTTTACCATACACCACTTCATCGTGTGATAAGGGCAACATAAAATTTTCTGTAAAAGCATAGGTTAAGCTAAACGTAATATCTCCTTGATGATGTTTTCTATAAATTGGATCTTTTTTAAAATATGTTAATGTATCATGCATCCAACCCATCATCCATTTCATTCCAAAACCTAAACCGCCTACAAATGTTGGTTTTGAAACCATTGGAAATGAAGTAGATTCTTCTGCAATGGTTTGAACATCTGGAAAATTTTTATAAACCGCTTCATTAAATTCTTTCATAAATTTAATAGCATCTAAATTTTCTCTTCCTCCAAATTCATTTGGATCCCACTCACCATTATCTCTTGAATAATCTAAATATAACATAGAAGCCACGGCATCAACTCGTAACCCATCAACATGATATTGTTCTAACCAAAAAATAGCATTACTAATTAGAAACGAACGCACTTCATTACGTCCATAATTAAAAATTAAACTTTTCCAATCAGGATGATATCCTTTTTTTTTATCTGGATGTTCGTATAAGTTAGAACCATCAAAAAAACCAAGTCCGTGGGCGTCTTCTGGAAAATGAGAAGGTACCCAATCTAAAATAATACCTATATTTTTTTGATGAAATTTATCAACTAAATATTTAAATTCTTCAGGATAGCCAAAACGAGAAGTTGGTGCAAAATAACCGGTAATTTGATAACCCCAAGATGGATCATAAGGAAATTCCATAATTGGCATAAATTCTACATGCGTAAAATTCATATCTTTAACATATTCTACTAATTCATCAGCCATTTCAGTATAAGACAAAAATCTATTTTCTTCAACCTTTTTTTTCCATGAACCTAAATGAACTTCATACACTGAAAATGGTTGATTTAATGCATTTTTATTTTTTCTAACATTCAACCATTTTTTATCTTTCCATTTATAATTGTCATCCCAAACAATAGAGGCTGTTTTTGGTGGATGTTCGCATCTTCGAGCATACGGATCAGCTTTTTCAGTAACTATATTATTATTAGAACTGTGAATTTTATATTTATAAACAGCTCCTTTTTTAACTTCTGGAATAAAGCCTTCCCAAATACCACTTTCATCCCACCGAACATTTAAATGGTGTTCATTTTCATTCCAATAATTAAAATCTCCTATAACGGAAACGGATTTTGCACTTGGTGCCCAAACTGAAAAATAGGTTCCTTCTACTCCATCTAAAGTTAAAATATGAGCCCCAAATTTTTTATATAAATTATAATGCTTTCCTGCTTTAAATAAATCAATATCAAAATCAGTAAAAAGGCTATATGTATGTACTTTTTTTGTCATCTATTATATTACAAAACCATTTGGTATAACGGCATTTTTTTTAACAACTACAATTCCTTCTTTTACAACGTAAGTATCTGTTTCTGTATCTTTTAAATGATGTCCGCCATTAATTCTAACATCATTTCCAATACAACAATTTTTATCTAAAATAGCATTTTTTATAAAGCATCTTTTCCCAATTCCCATAGATACTATGGATTCATCAAGTATTTCTTCAATGGACTGATAGTAATCGCTCCCCATCATATAGGTGTTAATTACAGTTGATTCTTTATCTATTTTTGAACGAACTCCAATAACGGAATGTTCAATTTTACCTGCATCAATTATACAACCGTCTGCTAGAACTGTTTTATCTAGGTTGGTACCTGATATTTTTGTAGTTGGTAACATTCTAGGATGCGTATAAATTCGCCTTGCTTTACTGTATAAATCAAATTCAGGAAATGTATCAGTCAATCCTAAATTAGCTTCAAAAAACGATTCTATATTCCCAATATCTGTCCAATATCCTTCGTATTGATAACTTAATACAGGATGTTTATCTATTGCTTGAGGAATAATTTCTTTACCAAAATCAATGGTATCAGGATTTTTCATTAACTTATTTAATAATGCTTTATTAAAAATGTAAATTCCCATTGAAGCTAGGTAATTTTTCCCTTTTGCTTTCATTTCATCACTAACTTCTGAAGTCCAATCTGGTAATAATTTTGTTTCTGGTTTTTCTATAAAAGAAGAAATAAAGTTATTTTCATCAGATTTTAAAATTCCAAAGGAAGGTGCTTCTTTAGCATTTACAGGAATGGTAGCAATAGTAATTTCAGCTTTACTGTTAATATGTGCTTTAACCATAGCATTAAAATCCATTTGATAAAGTTGATCTCCTGATAAAATTAAAATATACTCATAATTATGCTTATTAAAATGATGCATACTTTGCCTAACAGCATCCGCAGTTCCTTGAAACCATGTTTGATTGGTAGGTGTTTGTTCGGCAGCCAAAACATCTACAAATGCAGCACTAAAAAAACTAAAATGATACGTGTTTTTTATATGCCTGTTTAAAGATGCAGAATTAAATTGGGTTAAAACGTACATTCTTTTAATACCAGAATTTATACAATTTGAAATAGGAATATCTACCAATCTAAACTTACCAGCTATTGGCACAGCTGGTTTTGAACGTGCATGTGTTAATGGATATAATCTAGAACCTTGTCCGCCTCCTAAAATAATTGCTAAAACTTTATCATTTATCATAATTTAAGCTTTTAATGATTTATATATGTTTATGTATGAAGTTGCTGAAACTTCCCAAGAATAATTTTTTTGCATTCCTCGTTTTCTGATTTTTTTAAATCCTAACGGATTATTATATAGTTCAACTGCTCTATCCATTGCTTCTATAATTTCGTTTACAGCTACATTTTTATGAACAATACCAACGCCATCTTTTTTAGAAATATCAATTACTGTATCTTTTAAACCACCTATACTTCTAACCACCGGAATAGTTCCGTATCTTAAAGCGTATAACTGATTTAATCCACAAGGTTCAACCCTTGATGGCATTAGCAAAAAATCAGCACCCGCATACATAATATGTGCTAGTTTTTCATTATAACCAATATATGAATTATATTTTCCTTTAAATTTTGCTTTTAAATCTCCAAGTTGTTTTTCTATTTCTACATTTCCTGAACCTAATACTAAAATAGATAACTCATTTTTTGTTAAAGCTTTTTCAAAAACTTCAGGAAGCAATTCTGCTCCCTTTTCTCCTACTAACCTACCTATAAAAATAAATAATGGTTTACTAGAATTTAATTTAAACTGATTGCATAAATACAGTTTATTTCTCTTTTTCCCAGATTGAGTAGCTGAAATTTTATAGTTTTTAATAAGATATGTATCTGTTTCAGCATTCCAAACTTCAGTATCAATACCATTTAAAACACCTTTGCATTTAGAGACTTCATGTTTTAAAAGTGATTCTAATCCATTTGCAGAATGAATTAATTCTTCCATATAACTTGGTGAAACCGTAGTAACTTTCCAAGTACATTTTATAGCTGCTGCAAGTGGATTTATACTGCCATCCCAATCTAATAATCCAACATTTTTAAAATTAAATGCAGGAAATAAATTTAGCTTATTATGACTAAACCAACCTTGATATTGTGCATTGTGAATGGTTAAAACAGTAGGAATCATTTTTAAACGATCGTATTTAAAACATTGCGACATCATAAAAGGAATAAGCCCAGTATGATGATCATGACAATGAATAATTGTTGGTTTAACTTTCCAAGTTAATATCCAATTTAAAGTTGCAATTTGAAATGCTAAAAAGCGTTCAGTATCATCATTAGAATACACATATTTCTTATGCAGTAGTTCAGGAATATCTACTAAAAATAAATCAAAACCTAAACTATTATTTTTCAATTTTTTAATTGTAAAAGGGTAGTTGATTTCACCTAATTGAAATTCACTATTAAAAACAGTTATAAATTTATGCGTATTTGTAAATTTATTATCATAAAAAGGCATAATTACCTGTGAAGTAATTCCTTGTTTATTTTGATATTTAGGCAAAGAACCTACAACATCAGCCAGACCTCCAACCTTTGCAATTGGATAACATTCAGCACTAATATGAAGTATTTTCATAGAAACGATTTATGTTGAAATTTACGAAAAAAAATAAGGAAACTAAACTATAAAATCTAAAAAAATATGTTTTATAAACTCAATTTATATTAGTTAATTTTATCAGTATATTAATCTAAAGAAATTGACGAGATTTTATCATAATACACAATGGGTTAACTATAGTATGATTTTATTTAGATGATTTACCTTGATTTACAACCAAGTTCATAGCTTTATTAATTTCATCGTCATTTCCAAGATAATATTTAGCTTTAACTTTAAAATTTTCATTTAATTCATAAACTAAAGGAATACCAGTGGGAACATTTACTTTTAATATTTCATCATCAGATAAATTTTCTAAATATTTAACTAAAGCTCTTAAACTATTTCCATGTGCTACAATTAACACCTTTTGGTTCTTAAGAATGGTTGGTTTAATGGTTTTGTTCCAATAGGGTAAAAACCGTTCTACAGTATCTTTTAAGCATTCAGTTGCAGGTAAAAATATCTTGTCAATTTTGTTGTATTTATTTTCATTAACTGGATGCCTATCATCGCTAATATCCAATTCAGGAGGTCTTACATCGTAACTTCTTCGCCATTTTAAAACTTGCTCTTCACCATATTTTTGAGACGTTTCTGCTTTGTTTAAACCTTGTAAAGCCCCATAACTTTTTTCATTTAATCGCCATGAGCGAAATACGGAAATCCAAGCCAAATCCATTTCATCCAACACATTCCATAGTGTGTGAATTGCTCTTTTTAATACTGAAGTATAAACTACATCGAAGGTAAATCCTTCTTTTTTTAATAATTTCCCTGCATTTTTTGCTTCGTTAATTCCATTTTTGGTTAAATCAACATCCGTCCATTCTGTAAACCGATTTTCTTTATTCCATTGACTTTCTCCATGCCGTAATAAAACTAATTTCATTTTCATTTATTTTAAAGTTAAAATCCTAATAATAAAGTTGACAATCCTACAATAAACGCATAAATCATATTCACAATTTTTACTGCAAAAAAACTTCTTTTAGATTCTGCAAGCATTGGCAACATTCCATGTCCATCTTGTGATATTGAACTTGCCAATAAAATGCTAAACGGAATACTCCCTTGTGCAAAAAGTGTAACAAAAATAAGATGTGGTCCTGATTCGGGAATAAAACCAATTAAAATAGCAACAATCAATACAACAAACATATTAGTAGATAACCATGCTTGAACATCAATATAATTCATTAAAAAATGCATAAACAAAAGGGTTCCAAATACCCATAGAAAAATCCGTAGAAGGTGTATTTTTACAATATGATCCCAAATGTGTTTTCTAATAAAATGATTAGGAACCGTCAATACAATAAAAAGGGAAAAAAGAAATGCAAGTAATACTGATATTTTCATCCAAATCTCTAAATTTTCAGCTAACATCCCGGTAGCAATACCTGCTATAAGAGATATAATAATAATTGCTATTGTGAGCCGGTATAAGGAAGGATGAAATAAATTGCTCCAAATTTTATCTTTTTCAAAACATTTACATTCAGGTTCATCGTGCAAAGGGAGTATATGAGATGAAACTTTTTCGAGTGTTTTTTTAGGTTTATAAAATTTATCTGTAAGATAGCCCGCCAATATCCCAACCACAAGAATAATCAGGGTTAACAATATGGCCTTCTGAGGAAACATAGCTAACATTACAAAAGCCTCATCTCCACTTGTCGCAATCATTGTAGTAACTATTGCTCCAAAAGAAACCAACCTGTGTGAAAACATGGCAACCATTGTAAATGCTCCAAGGCAACCAGGAATTGCTCCTAAAATACCGGCAATTAGATATTGACGCCATTTATTTTTAGTAAGGTTTTTTTGCCACAGACCTTTTGATTGTACATTAATATATTCAATAACCAACATCATGACAAAAACAAAGCCGGTAATCATGATTGCATGCAGAAATATTTTATATATCACTTCCATAAGATTCTTTAATATAAATTACAATAAAATTCGCTGCCCTATTTTAATATTGTCTCCTTTTTTTACCAAAACATTCAAATAATTAGGGAAGCATAATAACATAGTTGAACCAATACTAAAATAGCCACAAGGAACTCCTTTTTTATATTCTTTCTGTTCTTCGTAATCTGTAAAAATTCTATTTACATTCAACGAGCCAACAGCAATCATTGCTATTGGAAATTTATCGGTTTGAAAAATAGAACCTATAGATGCATTTTTTTTGATTGCCTTGCTAAACATTTCTATTCCCAATAAATTTTCTAAGCCTATATACACAGGAAAAATAGCCTTTCCTTTGTTTTTTTGTGTATAAATAAACTTTCCGCTATTTGGTGTAACCCAAAAATGATCATTAAGCGGACTTAAATAAATATTGATATATTTTCCGCCAGTAAATTGCCTATAATAATTCCCAATCAAATCTTTTAACCTTATTTCTTTATTGAATTTTGAGATAAGTATTCCATCATTATCAATATTACCAATATGCACAACTTTTCCTTCGACTGGGCTTATTAAAGCCTTATCCTGCATATCAACATTTATATCTTTATACTGATGAAACTTTTTATTTAATCCAAAAATGTCTGCAATTCTACCAATTAATGAGTTATTTGTTGCTTGTTCCATTATTTCCCTCCTTTAAATCAATTTATTTATGTTTCAATTCATAAAACACACCTCTTTCAAGGGTAACAGTTCTAATTTTATTATTAGCCTCCAGTGCTCCCAAATATTTATTTATTTCATTAATGTGGATGCCTAAAAAATTATGTAAATCATCAAGAGTACAAGGGCGGCGGGTAATCGTTTCTATAATTGCTGTTTCAATATCACCGTTATATGATTCAATACTTGACCGTTTATCTGGAGAGGCTATGATTTCAATATTTGGCAATTCCCAAAAGTCAATAATTCCTTGCATTTCATTCTTTGTTAAAGGAATTAAATCATGCCTTGTTCCAGGACGATCTAAGGTGTTTAATTGAACGATATCCGGTTTAATTTTAAGAATTGCTTCTTTCAATAATTTTAATTCTTCTTTTGTATCATTGTATCCTTTCAATAAAAATATTTCGAGCCAAATTTCACCACTATATTCTTTTCTTAAATCAACTAATCCCTGAATATATGTTTTAATATTTAATTTTTTACTGGGCCTGTTAATTTTTCTAAATACATCTCTACTTGCTGCATCTAACGAAGGCAAAATTACATCAGCATCCAACAATTCGGTTCTTAAGTTTTTATCATACAATAAAGACCCATTTGTTAATATGGCTGTTTTCATTTTAGGATATTCTTTTTTGATAAAATTCAAGACATCTCCAATTCTATTGTTTAAAGTTGGTTCTCCCGATCCTGAAAATGTAATGTAATCAATTTTAGGATTATTGCTCATAAATTGCTTTAATTCAGCAATAACATCATCATATTTAACATACTCCATTCTATCTAGAGTGAGCTTTGTAGTTTTACCTACTTCGCAATAAACACAATTTAATGAGCAAACTTTTTTAGGAATTAAGTCAATTCCTAATGACATTCCTAACCGACGTGACGGAACAGGTCCAAAAAGATGTTTATACATATACTAAAATTTTAGCTATTATATTTATTTGTTTGCAGATGTTAAGCATTAACAAAATAGCTGATAAAAAGATAAAAAATGTTTAATAATTAATCATATGCTAAGCGTGTTTTTTCATCGCACAGTGTTGGATTGATTATTCTTTGCCATTCCGGAGTATTCCATGTTTCTAATTTTGTGTGTGTTAAAAAATATTTTTGTGGGATAGGATGTGTTCCAACAACTACTTTTATATTATATTTATTTTTAATAAATTGTTTAAAATGATTGATGTAAGGACATGGAGGATAGCCAACAACAAATCCTGTAGCCAAATGAATTACTTCTACTCCGTTTTTTATCATTTCTTCTGGTGTATATTCAATATTTCCACCAGGACAACCCCCACAAGTTGTATAACCTACTAACTCTAAATTTGTATCATTATCATAAATACTAAAAGCTCCTTCATGATTTTTCATTGCACGAAAACACTTCCCTCCTGCATAATTTCGGTATCGGTCACAAATGATGATTCCAATTTTCTTTGATTTTACCATAATATTAAATTTATTTGAATATTATATTTTAGTCTCTTCATCTCTTACTATATTTTATGTTCTTTAAAAATAATTGAATCTTCTTTCACCCCAAGATGATTAGATATAATTGAGCATTTTGTTTTTAATAAGAAAAAAACTTGTCTTTTACAATCAGATAATCCTTCATAATTCCCCTGTCCTTTACTTATTATAAGATCGGAAGTATTGAAAAGTCTAATAAATTCAGGTGTACTCTGTTTGAGAATTATACCAGGAGACTTACATCCTGAATCAATTAATTCAGCTACTTCATCTAATCCCGAAGCAATAGCATCTTCCATAGTAACATCATTAATTATAGGGATTGAACGGACGGCATATTTTACTGGTTTTTTCAATTCTTTAATGAGTAGTTTATCAAAAACTGATTCTCCCGCATTATCACCAATATAAAAAATGTTTTTAGATTTTTCTAATTGAATTTTAAAAATTTCATAATCAAAAATAGCAAAATCCTGTTTCAAAATAATTTTTACATCTTTTACTATATTAAATGATTTATTAACACCCAAATCAATAATATTTCCAGCAATAGCTATTTTTATAGCAGAAAGAAGTTTATCATCAGAATTTGCCACTATATTTTCCAATTCGGAATAAATAGATTTTGTTTCTTTAAAATGTTGTTGTTTAATATTTTTATATGAGTCATTAACTCCGGTAACTTCTTTTACAATATTATAGACTATCATTCCTGTTTCAGCAGGTGTAGCTTGCATTGAAATGGTTTTCACCATTTCACCTGTTTTATTTAGAATTTGCTTTAATAGTTTTTCATCAGAAGTAACCATTCGCCCCGCACGCAATGCTTGTTGCATAAAACAAGGAATACAATCAAGATAAGTTTTCATTATTTTCTATTTTTAATTCAAAAATATTTCTCGCTTTATCTTTAATAAAAATAATATCGGGTTTGTCGTTTCTTTGTATTCTTGTTATTGGATATCCTGCATTTTCACTTCTTTTTGCAATTATTTTACGGTTTGTTACTTCTAAACAGAGGTGGGCAAAACCCATTTTAGCGTTTTCAGAATAAATAAATAATTCAAAATGTAGATTCTCTTTTTTATAGAGAAAGACTTCTGGTTGTTTTATTATACCAAAAAAAATTGTTGCAAAAACAGAGTTAAGTGCAAATTGATATTCAAAGTTGAACCCAAGTATGTTTTGGTAAAAATCAACTAACTCATCTTTACTTTGAACATTTAATCCTATATGATTTAATTTCATTACTGTTCAATTATTTATCTAATTGTTATGACAACAAATTATTTATTTTGGGAAGGTGACCAAAATTTAAACATATTAGAAATAGCAGAAGATAAATCCCTTTAGCCCTTAGAACGCTTATCATTTAACAACTCTTCTCTGATCATTGTATGGCCACACTCTGGGCATTTAAGTGTTGTACATTTAATGCCTTGTTGATGTTGAACTTTAGCACCACATTTAGCACATATACAATAACCCCCAACACTATACGCTCCTCCTTTGTTTTTCCCTTGACCACCACCACTTCCAAGTCCCTTGCCTTGTCCAGTTCCGTTATTTTTTCTTAATCTTGTCATTTTATGAGTTTTAAAATTATTATTTAATTATTATGTACTCATTCTATTTATTACGAATAGTTTTTTTAGGGTAGCTTTTATCAGCCTTTCCAGTTTATTATTTAGGAAAGCATCTAAAGCATCTTTCGCAACAAATATTTTTGCTAAATAAAACTTGGCATTTCGATTATCTAAAATACTGAATGATTTGGACCAGTATTTCCAATAATAACATACAAAACTCCTTTGTTAACCAAATCAATTAATCTAGGATGATTATCATCATGCCCTTGATACACTCTAGCTTCTATTTCCTTGGTATCTCTCTTGCTTTAATACCTGTTAAGCAATCCTTCGATTATTGAACTACTTGAAGAGGATCCCACACAACCAGAATTAAAGCTCCTTTTTTTGATTCGAATGGCCCGTGCTCCTCTCCAGACGAAAAAATCTGGTAAGAACCAGCTGGATAGCTTTCCCCACCGCTTTGGTATTCTCCTTCAAGCACAAAATGTTGCTCCGCTGTAATGTGCGAATGCGGAGCCATATTAAAGCCTTCTGGTAATTTTAATAAAATTGTTTGTCCCTTATTATCATCATCCCTTAGGACTTTTCTTTTTGTTCCCTTAGAATAACCTGTGGCAGTTTCCCAATTTAACTCGTCGTACAAATTCTTAATTCTTTTCATAATTCCTATTTTTTAAGTGTTAATGTATAGATTTAATATATATGTATTCATTGGTCACAGATGTTAGTTGAAACTATGCACTTTAGTGCAAGACTTTCAGTTGCTACACAATTTTGTACTTTTGAGATATGAAAGGACAAAGGCGTATGGGTCACACAGTATCTAGACTCACAGTTCACATAGTTTGGGTTACAAAATATCGTTTTCAAGTACTTAAAGGCGATGTTCAAGTAAGATGTCGTGATATCGTAAAACAGATTTGTGATTCTGAAGACATCCATATTCTTAGCGGAGTTATAAGCAAAGACCATGTACATCTTCATATAGAATATCGACCTTCTCAAAAAATCAGTGATATTGTAAAACGTTTGAAAGGGAGGACATCTCGACGACTTCAAGAGGAATTCCCTGCACTTAATAAACGTTATTGGGGCAGGCATTTTTGGGCGATAGGTTATGGTGTTTGGAGTACGGGGAACATTACAGACAAAATGGTTCAAGAATATCTCGAACATCATCGTAATCCATCTAACTTGGATAATGATAATATTATTTTGGAATAAGAATTTCATTCTTTACATTTTTTTTGAACCTATGGATTTTCAATCCATAGTGGTTTAGTTTATTTATTATTTATATATTTAACTCTATTTTCATCTATTTGAATATAATCTGATATCTTATAAAGAAAATTATCAGCTTCAGATATATTATTTATTTTTTTCAACATTAACCAAATGGGTTCATAGCGTTTATGTCCAAGTTCTTTTTGAAGTTCAAGTGCTGATATTTTTTTACCTATGATATTTAAATAGGCTATAGTCGCTAACCAATATTTTAATGGTAAATTACTGTGTTCTATAATAGTCCCATTTTTAAGTGATGTTCTATAATTACATTCTTTACATTCAAAACTCTTCTTATCTTTTTTCCAATAATGTTCCTCGTTTCCACACTTTTTACAAACAACACCTTCTTGCTCTCTAATACATCTCAATATTTGACAGCAAGCCAATTCATCAGGAAAATATTTATAGAATTCTGATAATTTCATAATACAAAGATAAAACATTTTAGGTAATATTGCGGATAATATCTAGAAAATATTATATTTGCAAAGCTAATTGTAGTCTTCTTTTTTTGCCATATACTAAAATTATAATTTCAATAAGAGCGATGATTTAAAAATAGTTCTTTTGTAGTTTTAGGTTTAATATTGGCATGTGCAAATTTCAAATATCCTATTTATGAGTGGGTTTTAGCATGACATACAAATGTATTATACCACCTAACGGAGGCTCTAATGTCAAGCTAATAATTATATATCCATACTCTAATTTGCTTAAGCGATTCCTCGTTTTGCTATGGGATAACATTCAGCACTAATATGAAGTATTTTCATAGAAACTATTTTAAAGGAAAAAGTTACAAAAAATTCTAATACTAATTCTCTAAAAAAATAATAGTTTATCTTTTAATTTGAATAAAAAAAAGGGAAACTTTAAAGTTTCCCTTTTAAAAATTAAAAGTTAAAATTAATTATGCATTTTCCTTTTTAATTAAATTAAGTGCAGAGCCCTCATTATACCAATCTATTTGATTTTTATTATAAGTATGGTTTAATTTAATTATATCTTTACTACCATCTTTATGAACAATTTCTAAAGTTAGTTGTTTCTCTGGTGCAAATTCATTTAAATCTAAAAAGTTGAATGTATCATCTTCTTGAATTAAATCATATTCTGTTTCCATATCAAAGGTCAATCCTAACATTCCCTGTTTTTTAAGATTAGTTTCATGAATACGAGCAAATGATTTTACAATAACGGCAACTACTCCTAAATTTCTAGGCTCCATTGCTGCATGTTCACGAGAAGAGCCTTCTCCATAATTATAATCTCCTACTACTATTGAAGGAATTCCTGCTTTTTTGTAAGCTCGTGCTGTATCTGGCACTGTGCCAAATTCTCCTGTGATTTGATTTTTAACTTTATTAGTTGCACCACCAAAAGCATTTACCGCTCCAATTAGCATATTATTAGAAATATTATCTAAATGTCCACGGTAACGTAACCAAGGTCCAGCCATTGAAATATGGTCTGTTGTACATTTTCCAAAAGCCTTAATTAATAATTTTGCTCCTTTAATTTCACTTCCAATTGGTTTAAAAGGAGTTAATAATTGTAATCTTTCAGATTTTGGACTTACATTAATTTTAATATCTGAACCATCTTTTATTGGTGCTACATAACCAGGATCATCTACTTCAAATCCCTTTGGAGGTAATTCAAATCCTGTTGGTTCTTCTAAAACAACCTCTTCTCCATTTCTATTGATTAATTTATCCGTTAATGGATTAAAATCTAATTTACCAGAAATTGCCACTGCAGCCACCATAGAAGGCGATGCAACAAAAGCATGGGTATTTGGATTACCGTCAGCTCGTTTTGAAAAGTTTCTATTAAAAGAGTGAACAATGGTGTTTTTTTCTTCTTTTTCTGCTCCTTCTCTAGCCCATTGACCTATACATGGACCACAAGCGTTTGTAAATATTTTCGCATTTAAATCTTCAAATATTTGTAATAATCCATCTCGTTCAGCAGTATAACGCACTTGTTCTGAACCTGGATTTATACCAAATTCAGCTTTAACTTCTAAATTTTTATCAACGGCTTGTTTTGCTATTGAAGCTGCCCTAGATAAATCTTCATAAGAAGAGTTGGTACAAGAACCTATTAATCCCCATTCTACTTTTAGTGGCCAACCATTCTTTGTTGCTTTTTCAGTCATTTCACCAACTGGAGTAGCTAAATCTGGAGTGAAAGGTCCATTTAAATGTGGTTTTAATTCTGATAAATTGATTTCAATAACCTCATCAAAATAGTTTTCAGGATTTTCATATACTTCTGTATCACCAGTTAAATAGGATGCTATTTTGTTTGCTTCATCAGCAACTTCATTTCTATCAGTTGCTCTTAAATAACGTTCCATAGAATCATCATAACCAAAGGTAGAAGTAGTAGCTCCAATTTCAGCTCCCATATTACAAATAGTGCCTTTACCTGTGGCAGAAATAGATTTAGCTCCTTCTCCAAAATATTCTACAATTGCACCAGTACCGCCTTTTGCAGTAAGTATTCCTGCTACTTTTAAAATAACATCTTTAGGGGCAGTCCAACCAGAAAGTTTCCCTGTTAATTTTATACCAATTAATTTAGGAAATTTTAGTTCCCAAGGCATTCCTGCCATTACATCTACGGCATCTGCTCCACCAACTCCAATAGCAATCATACCTAAACCGCCTGCATTTACAGTATGTGAATCAGTACCTATCATCATTCCGCCTGGAAAAGCATAATTTTCTAATACTACTTGATGAATAATTCCTGCTCCTGGTTTCCAAAAACCAATTCCATATTTATTGGAAACTGAAGCTAAAAAATTAAAAACTTCACTACTATTGTTTAATGCAGTTTGCAAATCTTTAGTAGCTCCCATTTTAGCTTGAATTAAATGATCGCAATGTACAGTTGTTGGTACCGCAACTTTATTTTTACCAGCTTGCATAAATTGTAATAAGGCCATTTGAGCGGTAGCATCTTGACAAGCAATTCTATCTGGAGCAAAATCTACATAATCTTCACCTCTTTTATATGCTTGTTTTGAGTTTCCTTCCCATAAATGGTTATATAATATTTTTTCTGCCAAAGTAAGTGGTTTTCCAGCCACCTTTTTAGCTATATCAACACGTTCTGTCATACGAGCATAAACGTCTTTAATCATATCTATATCAAATGCCATATCTATATTATTTAGTTTATTATTTTGTGAGTTCAAATTTACAAAAATTTGAACTATTTTTAAAAATAATTAGCATAATCCTCAATAAGTTATTAATGTTTTAATATTTCTATTGAAATTTAGCTATTTATCAAAAAACAGCTCTAAATATGGTTAAATTTTAATAAAAATGTAGTTAGAATAAAAAAGTAGGTCTATAAGCCGGATTCTGTATTTCAATAAAATGAAATCCTTATCATTTATCTAGACTTTAAATTGCTTTAAAGTTCAATCTGCCTACCCCTTGAAATAAAGCGAGTAACTTTAAAATTTCAATATACATGGCATTGCACCGCATAGAGTTTACCTGGTTTCACTACAGCCGAACTGTACTTGCTTTCTGTTGCACTTGTCCTCAACTTTCGCTGGACGGATGTTATCCGCTATACTACTCTGTGGTGTCCGGACTTTCCTTTCCGATAAACGGAACGATAAGGCGACCTACTTTTAATTTGGCAAAAATACGTTATTAATCGCTATGAAAAAACCCACTCATAGTATGAGTGGGAAAATTGCTATGAAAAAGAAAAAGTGTTATTAGATAATAACCTAATAACACTTCAAATATAATTTTTTTATTGATTAATTTAAAGAAAAAAATATTTTTTTTACGAAAACATGTCTTTTACTTTTTCAAAAAAGGATTTATCATTTGCAGATGGATTTGGAGCGAAATTTTCATCATCTACCATCTTGTCAAAAAATTGTTTTTGCTCTTTAGATAAATTTTGTGGAGTCCAAACATTTATATGCACTAATAAATCTCCATTTCCATAACTTTCAATACTTGGCAAACCTTTTCCTCGTAATCTTAATATTTTACCAGATTGAGTTCCTGGCTCTATTTTAATTTTTACTTTTCCTGTAACTGTAGTAATATTTTTAGAAACTCCCAATACCGCTTCTGAAAAATTAATATATAAATCATGATGCAAATTGGTGCCTTCACGTTTTAAAGTTGCATGCTCTAATTCTTCAATAACAACAATTAAATCTCCATCAATAGAATTATTTCCAGGGGCTGCATTTCCTTTTCCATTAACTTTTAACTGAACACCTTCTGTTACACCTGCAGGAATTTTAATAGAGACGGTTTCTTCTTTTTGAATTAACCCACTACTATCTGCATTTTTAGGTTTCTTATCTAATACTTCTCCTGCGCCATGACAAGTTGGACAAGTGCTAGCCGTTTGCATTCTACCTAAAATAGTATTAGTTATACGCATTACTTGTCCGTTACCATTACAAGTAGAACAAGTTTTAAAAGTAACACCTTCAGCTTTTACTTTTCTACGGACTTTAACTTTCTTTTCAACCCCGGTAGCAATTTCTTCCAAAGTTAGTTTAACTCTAATTCTTAAATTGCTTCCTTTAACTCTTGCTCTTCCTCTTGAAGATCCACCAAAACCACTGAAGCCTCCACCACCACCAAAAGCACCGCCAAAAATATCTCCAAATTGACTGAATATATCATCCATATTCATATGTCCTCCTTGGAAACCTCCTCCTGCACCACCTTCAAAAGCAGCATGACCATATTGATCGTAGCGTGCTTTTTTATTTGGATCACTTAATATTTCGTAGGCTTCTGCTGCTTGCTTAAATTTTTCTTCAGCACTTTTATCTCCTGGATTTTTATCTGGATGATATTTTATGGCTTTTTTTCGGTATGCTTTTTTTATTTCGGCAACAGTCGCTGATCTGGTAATTTTTAAAACTTCGTAATAATCTACTTTCATATCTCTAAATTATTGTCCAACAACTACTTTTGGATATCTTATTATTTTATCTCCTAATTTATATCCTTGTTCAATAACATCAATAATTTTACCTTTTAAATCATCTGACGGTGCTGGAATTTGAGTGATTGCTTCATGTAATTCTACATCAAAAACATCTTCAGCCTTTACTTCCATTTCAGTTAATCCTTTTTGAGCTAAAGAATTTCTAAGTTTATTATTAATAAGCTCCATTCCTTTTAATAACTCAGAATCATCAGACTTTTTAATTTCTGCCAAACCCCTTTCAAAATCATCTAAAATTGGTAATAAAACTGTCATTAATTCCTCACTGGCAGTTTTAAATAATTCAATACGCTCTTTTGAAGTTCGTTTTTTATAATTTTCAAATTCAGCAAACAAACGTAAAAATTTATCTTTTTCTTTAGATAATTCTCCTGTAAGCTGATCTTCAACACTAATTTCAGTAGTTTCTTCTATAAACTCTTCTTTATGATTTTCTTTTTTATGTTCCTTCTTTTTACTCATATCTTTTCTTAAAAAAAATTCATTTTAGTAATAGCAATTTTTTTGCCAATTTAAAAAAAATGACATTATGACATTAAAAAAAATCTCGATTAATCGAGATTTTAAATACATTGTTCAGTTCTTGTAATTTTAGCTCCAATAGCCCTAAGCCTTTCATCAATATTTTCATAACCTCTATCTATTTGTTCAATATTATGAATGGTGCTTATTCCTTTAGCTGAAAGTGCAGCAATTAATAAAGAAATTCCAGCTCTAATGTCTGGGGATGTCATGGTTGTACCTTTTAAACTAGATTCATGATTCAAACCAATAACTGTGGCTCTATGAGGATCACAAAGGATTACTTTTGCTCCCATATCAATAAGTTTATCTACAAAAAATAATCGACTTTCAAACATTTTCTGATGGACTAAAATACTACCTTTTGCTTGTGTAGCAACTACTAAAACAACACTTAATAAATCTGGAGTAAAACCTGGCCAAGGAGCATCAGCAATAGTTAAAATGGAACCATCCATAAAATTTTGGATTTCATAATTTTCTTGCTCAGGAATAAAAATATCATCTCCTTTTTGTTCTAATTTAATTCCTAATTTTTTAAATACTGTAGGAATTAACCCTAAATTGTTCCAACTAACATCTTTAATGGTTAATGATGATTTTGTCATAGCTGCCATGCCAATCCAGCTACCAATTTCAATCATATCGGGTAAAACTTTATGGTTACAACCATTTATTTTTTTTACACCTTTTATACTAAGTAAATTTGAACCAATACCAGAAATATTAGCTCCCATAGTATTTAGCATTTTACATAATTGTTGAATGTAAGGTTCGCAGGCTGCATTATAAATTGTAGTTTCTCCTTTTGCTAATACTGCTGCCATAATAATATTTGCAGTCCCCGTTACTGAAGCTTCTTCAAGCAACATTGAGGTTCCGACTAATTTATCAGCTTCAACGCCATAAAATTTTTCATCGTGGTTGTATCTTAATGTGGCTCCTAGTTTTATAAATCCTTCAAAATGGGTATCTAGTCTTCTACGACCTATTTTATCTCCTCCGGGACGAGGAATGTATCCTTTTCCAAAACGTGCTAATAATGGTCCAACAATCATTATTGAACCACGTAAGGAACTTCCATCACGTTTAAAATCATCAGACTCTAAATAATTTAAATTTATATCATCGGCTTTAAAAGAATAGGTGTGTTCATCTATTTGTTTGATTTTAACGCCTAATTCCTTTAAAATAAAAATTAATTTATTAACATCTCTTATATTAGGAATATTACTGATTACAACTTCTTCATCAGTTAATAAAACAGCACAAATCACTTGTAACGCCTCATTTTTAGCTCCTTGAGGTGTAATGCTACCGTTTAATTTATGACCTCCTTCTATAACAAATGTTGCCATACTATTTTTTTGAGTAGTTATATTTTTTATTTTTTTGGTGTTGTTGTTTGGTATTTGTCTTTCTTTTTCGCAATAAATTTCTACTTTCTGCTAATTCTTCATGTAATGGTTCTAAATCTATTTTTCCATTAGATAAATCCATTAAATGTTTATAAATTACCGCATCATCTACCGTATCGTTATTCCAATTTAAATAGCATTTTTTCATATGATTTGCAATTGCAAAATATAATGCTTCACGTTGTTCACCTTCCTCCCACGTTAAAGCAGTATCAATCATAGTTTGAATATTGGTTCCGTAGAACTTATATTTTGTAGCTGATTTTGGATATGCTAATGGCTCTGGTTTTTCATCAAAAACTTCTTTAGTTATTTTACCAAAAGGTGGCGTTACGTTCAATTTAAAATCAGATATTATAAATAATTGATCCCAAAGTTTGTGTTTAAAATCTGGAACATCTCTTAAATGAGGTTGAAGATTTCCCATAACATCTATTATTGCTTTTGCCATTTTATCTCGTTCAGCATCATCTTCTATTTTTACGCAATAATCTATTAATTTTTGAATATGCCTTCCGTATTCCGGAATAATTAAATGCGACCTATCTGAATTGTATTCTAAATCAAATTCCATCTATCTATTTCTGTTTTTATTTTATGCAAATTACAACTTAAAAATTGGTTTTACAATGCCTTTTAGCTAATTATTGTAAGCTTTGCAAATTGTAATAATAATTTTTTTAATCCGACTGAAGCAAACTTAATTTCTGCTTTTTTATTAGCTCCTGTACCTTCTAAATTAATTACTTCTCCTTTACCAAACTTGGCATGTACAACTATATTGCCTACTACAATAGCATTATCGAATAAATTATTATTTTGAATAGTGGCATTTGTAACTTTCTTTAAGTTTTTAGGCATATTAAATTTTAGGTTTGGTGTTTCTATTTTTGATATTTGTTTTTTTATAAGATTTCTTTGAATAGGCTTTTTAAAACGAATTTTATTTTGTGGTACACTTCCAAAAATATCTTCATTTATAAATTTATTTTGTTGAAAATGTACTTTTTTCACTTTTAAATACTCTAAAAACTCTTCATCAATTTCTTCTAAAAATCTACTAGGCTCACAGTCTATTAATTTTCCCCAACGATATCTTGTTTGTGCGTAACTTAAATAGGCTTGCTTTTCTGCTCTTGTTAATGCTACATAAAATAAACGGCGTTCCTCTTCTAACTCGCTTCTGGTATTCATACTCATTGCGGATGGAAACAATGTTTCTTCTAAACCAACAATATACACAAATGGAAATTCCAGTCCTTTTGCTAAATGAATGGTCATTAAAGCTACTCTTGGAGTATCATCTTTTTTATCACTATCAAAATCGGTAGCTAAAGCAACATCTTCTAAAAAAAAGGACAAGGAATCTTCCTCCTCTTTTTCTTTTTGAACTTCAATAAAATCTTTAATTCCATTTAATAATTCCTGAATATTTTCAACTTTACTTACACCTTCAGGAGTTCCATCCTTTTCTAAATCTCTTATTAATTGTGTTTGTTTAACTACAAAATCGGTAATTTCAAAAGCATTTTTGGTTTTTGCTTCAATTTGAAAATGTTGAATCATAGTAACAAAATTGGAAAGTTTTGTTTTTACGCCTGCATTTAAATTTATATCAATTTTATATATATTTTGAATGATTTCAAAAATAGATTTTTTATAATGATTTGCTGCAACAGCTAATTTGTCCATAGTTGTAGAGCCTATTCCGCGGGCTGGATAATTTATAACTCTTTTTAATGCTTCTTCATCATTTTGATTTACCAACAAACGTAAATAAGCTAAAATATCTTTTATCTCTTTTCGTTGATAAAAAGATAATCCTCCGTAAATTTTATATTTAATATCTTTTTTTCGTAAAGCATCTTCAATAGCTCTTGATTGTGCATTAGTCCTATACAAAATTGCAAAATCAGAATTTTTTAATTGCAAATTCATCGCATTTTCAAAAATAGAATTAGCTACAAATCTGCCTTCATCTGCTTCTGTATAAGTTTGCATTACTTTTATTTTTGTACCTCTATCATTATCTGTCCAAACTTGTTTATCTAATTTTGTTTTATTTTTTGCAATTACGCTATTTGCAGCTTCTACAATATTTTTTGTTGAACGATAATTTTGTTCTAGCTTAAAAACAGAAACTTTATCATAATCGCGTTGAAAGTTTAATATATTCTGAATGTTTGCTCCTCGAAAAGCGTAAATACTTTGCGAGTCATCACCAACTACACAAATATTTTGAAAACGATCGGCTAATGCCCTAACAATCAAATACTGAGAATGATTGGTATCTTGATACTCATCCACCAAAATATATTTAAATCGATTTTGATATTTTGCTAAAACTTCAGGAAACCTTGTTAAAATTTCATTTGTTCGTAGTAGTAAATCATCAAAATCCATAGCTCCGGCTTTAAAACATCTATCTACATATTGTTGATAAATTTCACCCAGTTTTGGTCGTTGAGCCATTTTGTCTGCCAAAATTAAATCAGTATCATTATAATATGCTTTAACCGTTATTAGACTATTTTTTAAGGAAGAAATTCTGCTTAAAATCTGTTTTGATTTATATTTTTCTCTATCTAACTGCATTTCTTTAATAATAGAAGAAATCAACCGGACAGCATCTTGCATATCATAAATAGTGAAATTTGAAGGAAAACCTAAATGATGACCTTCCGAACGTAAAATTCTGGCGAAAACGGAATGAAAAGTTCCCATCCAAAGGTTTTTAGATTCAGAATCGCCAACTACGGTTGCAATCCTATTTTTCATTTCTCGTGCAGCTTTATTGGTAAAAGTCAACGATAAAATATTGAAAGGATCAATACCTTGCTTCATTAAATGAGCAATTCTATAAGTTAAAACTCGCGTTTTACCAGAGCCTGCACCAGCAATGATAATCATTGGACCATCTTTGTGTAAAACGGCAGCTTTTTGAGATTCGTTAAGATTTTCTAAATAAGTATTCACAGAAATTCAATAAAATTCAAAAGTACTATTACAAATTAAGTTAAGCAATAAAAGTTATTGACAAACTCCTTTACTATTTAGCTTCTTTTTTTTAATAACTGAGGGAGAAAAACAAAGCTTAAACCAATAACCAACAACACACTAAAAATTAGCATTTCAATATTATAAAATTTTAACGATTTGAATTTAGATAAAAATAAAAAACCTTGGTAAAAGAGTAAAAATTCAGTTCCTACAATACCTGTTAAAAAAGTTACTAAACCAATTTTTGAAATCATATTTTTTATTGATATTTTTTTAATTTGAATTAACAACATCATTAAAAAAACAGTCATAAATCCTAAAGTAAATAGATGTAAATAACCAATTATAAAATAATGTTTTAGGGCTAGTGATTTTATAACTATATATGGAAAAGCTGATGCAATTTGAAAAGTAATTTTAAGGACGTAAGCTCCTAATAAAAATTTTAAAAGTAGTTTTGAAAAATAATTCCATTTTAATTCACCAAAAACTTCTCTCATTATTTTCAATAAATAATACAATGAAATTAGTTGTAAAATAGCAGCAAAAAATCCTATATAATTAAATGCTAAAGATACTTTACTCCATAAAATGGATAACGCATACGCTGGAATGCAAGCAATATTTAAAAAGATAAAAAATCGGTATTGATTTTGTTTAGAAATAATTATCTGCTGATTTTCAAAAAGTTTAAACAACAAACCAAAAAGCACAAAAACAAAATAGCCGTTATATAAAAAATGAAGGTAAAAATAGATGGTATTATAATACAAAGTAGATTTCCCTTGAGTTACAATTACAAACGCCAAAAACCAAGTTGCTAAACTTGATAAAAGGTAATAATAAACGCCATATCTAATTAATTTTACAGGCACATTATTCCCTTTAATATTTTTTAGTAATTGGAAAGATATTACATAACTTGTTATTCCAAAAACAGAAAGTAAAACTATAGATATAGATTTATATCCTATTAAAGGAAAGCTTATTAACATTAATGATATCGCTATTATAATAATGCGTATTGCAATATTGTAAATTTTTAATGACGCTATTTTTTCTTTAATAAATAAATGATTAATTAAAAGTAATGAAGCTAAATATCCCCAACCTAAAAAAGCGACATGAGAATGTGCTTGTAAAATATTTTTATAGTTTATTAATTCACTTGGAAAAGTAAAATTCCATCTTATAATTAACCCGTAAAAAGATGCTATTAAAAATAATAGGATAGCAGCATTAAATAAAATATCTTTCTTTTTATTAAAAATCATTTTGCAAGATTACACAATTTCAAATTAATTAGTTCACTACTTTATACTAAACATAAAAAAAGGCTTCAAAAAGAAGCCTTTAAAAAATAATGTAATTCGAGTAATTATTTTTTAAATTTATAAGTTACACCTACCATTATCAAATCAGTTTTCATAGAATAACTAACATTTGATCCTGGAATTGCACCATAAGGGTTTGTAGGTGATGCCATTCCTGGGTTTAATAAAGGTCCGCTTGTATCATTTTTCCCACTAGTTCCGTGGTGATAAACACCATTTAACATTAGGTTATCAGTAAGTGGATAACTAAATCCAAATTGAAAAGCATTTTTAATAACTGCGGTTGCAGGAGTTGAAAAGAATGCTAATTGTGGATCAATAGGGTTACTACTATAAGTATAACCTACTCTTAAAGGTAATTTTTTAATTCCTTTATATTGAATACCAGCAGATAATATATTAATATTTTTCCATCCGAAACCTTTTACTGAACCTGTATTAGTCCAACCTTTTTCTGCAAAGCCATCAGCATTTTCATAATCTACATTTCTATAATCAAGTGCAAGGTCAAATGTTTCATTTGAATAACCTAAACCAACTGAGAAAATTGCAGGATAATTCATTTTAAAATTAACATCTGGTGCAGCTGAACCATCTAAATATTTATTATTAAATGTCAAATCACCAAATTGTTGTTCTGTTTTGTACGAAACACCTAATTTAACACCGCTATCTGAATGATAAAATAAACCAAATTGAGCACCAAAACCAATAGCTGAAGCCTTATCACTAATTGGATAACCTTTATCTCCTGGAGCTCCTGCTGGAGGAGTAAAATCAGGAGATGCAATTGGATTTGGTTCTAATTGTAATGATGCATAATTTACAGTAGGTTCCACACCAATTGAAAAATTATCAGTAATTTCATATGCCCAAGTTAAGCCAACTTGTAATAACATATAATCAGATTTTAATTGTCCAAAACCATGTGCTGCCTGAGGATAATTAATTGGATTTGAATTAATTGTTGGGTTAAAGCTTGAACTTAAAGGATTATTAGCTTCTTCTGGAAAAGTAACTCCAAAACCACTAATACCAAATGCAGAAACACCAAAGGTATGTTTGCTGCCTTCTTTACCCCAAACCATTGCTAAAGCTGGCATTGGAGAAACAGGTCTTGTATCTAAAGTTGTTCCTGAAACTGCAGGAGAACCAGGACCCATTGCTCCAGCTGGTAAACTTGAACTTAATTCAGGAGATGAAAAGAAAATACCAATGTTAAAATCTAATATTTTACTATCAAATACTGAAATAGATGCTGGGTTCCATTGTAAAGCACCACTAATATCTAATGGTTGTGCAGTTGCTGCTCCACCCATAGACATATTTACGGCACCAACACCTTGCATAACATGGCCTGCTTGTGCAAAAATTGCAGATGTAAATAATACTACTACTAATCTTAATAAATTTTTCATAATTTTAATAATTAATTAATGTTCTTTTATATTTGTAACAAATATGACTTTTTAACTAAACTATTTTTTATAAATGTTACGAGAACAAAATTAAATTGTTTTAAAATCAAATTCACTGATATTTATCAGTATTATTAAGAAAAATTGAAATATTTATAATAAATCTGAACTTAATTTTCACATTATATGTTATTTATCCAAAATATTGAATTATCAAAAATTATAGAATTGTTAAGTTATACCATTCCATCTGCCGTAACTGGACTAGTTGCCTATTATTTTTTTAAACTTTATACCTCTAATGAAACTCAAAAAATAAAGCTTGCTCTACTCAAAAAGAACAAAAAAGCTACGTTAGCTATTAAACTACAAGCATTTGAACGAATGACTTTATTTTTAGAGCGAATAAATCTTCAAAAATTAATTATACGAGTTTCCTCAGTAAATAATGATAAGGGTGCTTACGCTATAAGTCTAATTGAGACTATTGAAAAAGAATTTGAACACAATTTAGCTCAACAGATTTACATTTCTGATGATAGTTGGGATGCAATAATTGCTTCAAAAAATGCAACAATTTATATTATTAGAACAAGTTTAAACTTAAAGGATATAAAAACTGCACAAGAATTACGTGAAAAAATTATAGAAAGTACCACTTCTAATCCTTCACCTTCATTATCTGCGTTAAAAATTTTAAAAAATGAAATACGAGAACTAATTTAAAAGCTAGCAAAATTTGCCAGCTTTTAGTTTTATATTAAAATTTAAAATCTAAACCAATTTTAAAATTTCTGCCTTTTGTGGTATAGCCAATAGTTTCAACATAATTTTTATTAAATATATTATTAACTTGAACAAAAAGCGATAATGTATTTTTAATTAGTTGATGACTTCCATAAAAATCTACCAAGCTATATCCCGCAATATTTATATTACTTCCACTTCCCCATTGATCAAAATAAGTTCGTTTGGATGTATTTTTAAACTGTAAAGATAAATAGGTGTTTTTAAGAGTAGCTGTTTCTAATAATGCTGTAAATTTATTTTTAGGAATATAATCTAAATCTGAGCTTTTGTAAGTGTAAGCATATCCTAATTTAAAAGTAACTTGTTTAAGTGGTTTAAAATTCAAATTTGCTTCTACACCTTTTGCATTTGTAATTGAGTTTTCATTTGAATATTTAATAAAATCTGGCAAAATAATTGCATTTTTTTCTTCGCGATAAAAATAAACCATTGAAAAATCTATTTTATTTTGTATTTCAAATTCAAAACCTCCTTCTGTTGTTTTATTTTCTTCTGGTTTTAAATCAACATTACCGTATTGCGAAAAAAGTTGATAGGTACTTGGTGCAATAAATGCTGTACTATAAGATGAAATTAACTTTAATTTTTTGGTAATATTATAAGAAGGATTAATTTCATACACCCAATGATTTCCATATTCACTATGATTATTTAGACGCGTACCTACACTTAAATTAAATCCATTTAAACTATTATATATCAATGTTGTATAGGCATCAAAAATAGTGTAGTTAGCTAATTTATCATCAATGTTTCCATAAGGTGAATTGGTATTATTTTCTTGTTTTTGATAAGTTAAACCTGTAATAAACTGAAATCTACTTGCTATTTTATAATTATTTACCAAATCAACATAATACGTTTTTCCAGTATATTCAAAATGATCAGTGGCATTTGTCCAACTATTAAAACTGTCAAACATTCTATCTATTTTATTATAGGAAGCAATTGTTTTTAATATTCCTTTTTTATACTTAAAATTTGAGAGAATTCCAACTCTAACTTGTTTGTTAGTACCGTTATTAATATCAGAATCTTTAAATGCTCCTGCATCATAATCGTATTTATTTTTATCATAATTACCGAATAAATTTACTTTAAAGTTAGAAGTAAATGAATAACCAAAATTTACATAAGAATTTGTACTTAAAAATTTATCTTTTTCAAAACTTGTAGTACTATTTTCATCACTTGCCTCTGACAATCCGTTTGTTAAAGAAGTACTAAGTGTTGCCAAATAATTAAATTTATTTAAGGTCCCATTTACAGAAACATTTTGTTCAAAATTATGTAAATTTAATTTTGAATTATTAGAAGAATTATTAGTTCCAGTAGAGGTTTGATAATTTAACGCAATTGGTTTTTTAGATGATTTTTTTAGAATAATATTAATAACTCCAGTTGCAGCTCCAGAACCATAAAGCGTACTTGCAGCACCATTCATAATTTCAATAGATGCAACTTGATTTAAAGTAAGCAAACGTAAATCAAAAGTAGTGGCAATTCCTGAAGGATCATTTACAGGAACTCCATCTATCAGCACCAAAACCTGACGGTCTCTTCCTCCTCGTATATAAATACTTTTATTTTTCCCAGCGGCACTATTTACTCCGTTTATTTCTATTCCTGCATAATCACTTAAAACTGCTGCTACCGATTTTCCTTTTGAATTTTCAATGGTTTCAGGTGAAATTTGATAAATAATTTTGCCTACTTTTTCTTTTTCTTCAGCAAATTTAGTAGCCGTAATTACCACTTCATTTAATTGCCTAACTGAATCTTTTTTTTGTTGTGCATGCATTGTGTTCATTGCAAATAATCCGCAAATAACACCAAGATTAATGAATGTTTTTTTCATTTTTTTTAATGATTTAATTAATAAAATAAATCAGGAAAATTTGTTAAGTATAGTACACCATACCCAAACCTTTCGCCCGAAAGTTTGAACTATTTGGATTTTGGCAGGTCTCCTGGCTTGCGTACTGTTATGTACCTTCCCGTTAAAAAACAGTGGTAAAAGTTGCATAACAACCGCCGAAATACTCGGCTAAGCTTACAGTTGCGGGAACAGCTTCGGATTTTAACCGAATTCCCTTTTCACTTCGTTTGAGAAATCAAACAAAAGAACCATAATCGATTGCAAAAGTAAGATATTGAATTTGATTTATGGCATTAAAAATGGAAATACTACATTTGTTGAAATTTATAAATAAATGAAGTTTAAATTTCCCTTTTTTACAATAATTGCCATCTTATTTCTTATTTTAAATAGCTGTAATTCAACTATTAACAATAAAAAAAATGAAAAAATACTAATTAGTAAAACCAATATTAAATATGCAAAAGGATTTGAGATTCAGCATTTTAAAGATTTTACCAAATTAATTATTAAAGCTCCTTATCCAAATTCAAAAGAAACTTTTGAATTTAAATTGTCTTCTAAAAAATCTAAGGATATAAATACTATTCACATTCCAATTAAATCATTGGTAGTAACAAGTACCACTCATATTCCTTTTTTAGAATTATTAAATGAAGAAGATAAATTAGTTGGCTTTCCAAACACCAAATATATTTCCTCTAAAAAAACTAGAAAACGTATTGAAAAAGGATTTATTAAAGATTTAGGAAATGAAGAACAAATAAATACCGAACTTTTATTGAATTTACATCCTGATGTGGTGGTTGGATTTACCTTAAATGCCTCCAACAAAATGTTTACTACTATTGAAAAACTAGGAATTCCTGTTTTGTTGAATGGCGATTGGTTTGAAGAAACACCACTTGGAAGAGCAGAATGGATTAAATTTTTTGGTGTTTTATTCAAAAAAGAAAAATTAGCTGATAGTATTTTTAATAACATAGAAAAAAACTATTTAAATGCAAAAACCATTGCGTTAAAAGCTACAAATAAACCCTCTGTAATTTCAGGAGGATTATTTAAAGATATCTGGAATTTACCTGCAGGAAATAGTTTTGAAGCCTCTTTTTTAGCAGATGCCAATACTAATTATTTATACAAAAACACTAAAGGAAAAGGAAGCTTATCCTTAAATATTGAAAATGTATTTACAAAAGGAAAAGATGCAACTATTTGGATTTCACCTAGTTTTTATAAAAATTTAGATGATCTTAAAAATGCAAATGACATCTATTCAAAATTTAAAGCGTTTAAAACCAAAAAAATATATTCTTATGTTAATAATAAAGGAGCAACAGGCGGAATAATTTATTTTGAATTAGCTCCTGCTAGACCAGATTTAGTATTAAAAGATTTAATAAAAATTGCACATCCCAAACTTTTAAAATATTATAAATTAACGTTTTACAGACAACTTAGGTAAAAAAATCTGTTAACACTAAGGAAGATTGCAAGGTAAGTTGTGAATAAGTTAAATGACAAAACCTAAATAGTTATAGAGCAAATGGATTGGAAAAAGCACTTCTACAAAAAGTTCTTCATTAATTCAACGCTACAAAAACATATCCATTTCCATCTATTGTAATACGCATATAGTCGTCATCTTTGTTCCAATGAGTTATATCTAGCATAATAGGATCACCTTGGGTAACATTAGAAAACATTATTGGATCTCCTTGCATTATTGGATCCCCTTGTAAAACAATAACAATTTGAGAATCATTATCAGATAACCAAGTAAAAACCATCCTTTCATCAGTATTAAAATTCAAATCTGGATAGACATAAAGTGTTCCATTTTCTCTAAATTCAAAAACCCCCAATAAATTGGATTGATTGGTGTCAGCCTCACTGTACACCTTCCATTTACCAGCAGAAAAATCTTTAAGGTTAACAGTGGTATCTTCTTTACAAGAAAAAATTAGAAAAAGCACTATAAAAGTAGATAGAATTCTCATAATATACTTATTTTATTATATACTCAAAATCTTAAATCAAAGGTATAAAAAAAATTATCTTTTTTGGATGATTTTTTAAAAAATAAGGCTTAAAATAATTTGTTAAATAATGAATTGTTTACATGTATTATATTGAAATAGGTTTTCCATTATTGATTTGACCATGATGAAAAGTCTGAAGTCAAAACTGAATTTATTTCAGTATCTGTCTCTTTTCAAAAGATTCCTAGTTAAACTGAGAATGACAATGTATTTTGTTATTGCAAAACCTTGAAAAAGATGAAGCAATCTGTTACTTTAAAATAACGTTATCTGTCCATCATCATCAGAGGTTGATTTATTTTCATCTGATAAATTTTTATCTTTTTCTGAAATTTCTGAATTATCAATTACTTCTTCATCAGTTACCTCAACATCTTCAATAATTGGAGGTTCGTATGGTAATGATTCTAATAAATTTACTTGTTTAATTTTATCTGTAGTCAATTGATTTCCAAGTGCTTTAATTCCTTTTACTGCAATAAAATCTTCAAAATTGATTGTAATATTCTCTAAACTTCGTTTTGAAAATATAATTTCTGCCATTGGACGAAAATCTGTTGCTACAATTTGCAATTGTGATTTTGGATGTTCTGAAATAAATAATTCATCTTTATTAGGGTTATCAATCATAAACCTTTTAACAAAGTATTTTTCTTTTTCGCCATCAAAATAGACAGCAGAAATAGGTTTTTCAGGAATCCATTTCTCCAACACAATCATATCACTATCAAAATGAGTACTCAACTCTGGTTTTATGGTTTTAACTATTCCTTTTTGATTGATTATCAACAATCTATCTTCGCCTTTAAATTCCCCCAGCAGCTCGCCGCGTCCATCAACATTTAATCGTTCTGTAATATCATCAAACCAAATTTTACGAGGTTTTAATGTAGAAACTCCTTCTGCTTTTAATTCAATTTTTTTAATTGCATTTTTAGTTACCCTATTTCCTCTTACACCTCTTCCTTTAATTGCTAAATCTGAAAAATCTATATCCCATTTTATTTTTTTAACACCACTAACTGCACGTAAATTAATAGTAACAATTTCTGCTTCACCATTTGGGTTTGCTGTGAAATAATGTATAATAGAAGCTTTATTTCCTGTAGTTAAATTATATTCTTTATCTCGGGTTACTCCTGTAACATTAAACCGTTTCATATAGCTTGGTCCACTTCTACCATCACGGTAAATCATATTATAAACGGTACGTTTATCATTCTTTTTAAATACAGCAACGTGGATAATATCTTTACCAACAAAAGTTTTAGAATCTACTTTAGTAATCATCATGTTTCCATCTTTTCTAAAAACTATTACATTATCAATATCGGCACAATCTGCAACATATTCATCTCTTTTTAAGGAAGTTCCAACAAAACCTTCTTCCCTATTAACATATAATTTAGAATTACGCATTACCACTTTAGTAGCAACTATATCATCAAATAAACGAAGCTCAGTTTTTCGTTCTTTTCCTTTGCCATATTTTTTCTTAAGATTTTTAAAATAGTCAATGGAAAATTCAATAATATTAGCTAAATGATGTTGTACCTCTGTAATTTTATCTTCTAAACTCTCAATAAGTTGTTTTGCTTTGTCAATATCAAATTTAGATATCTTTTTAATTCTAATTTCCGTTAGCTTGACAATATCTTCTTCAGTAATGGCACGTTTTAAATGCTTGATATGAGGCTTTAATCCTTTATCAATTGCAGAAATAACTCCTTTCCAAGTAGTTTCTTCTTCAATATCTCGATAAATTCTATTTTCAATAAAAATGCGTTCTAATGATGCAAAATGCCATTGTTCTTCTAATTCGTTTAGCTGAATTTCAAGTTCGCTTTTTAATAAATTTACGGTATGATCTGTTGAACTTTTTAAAATATCAGAAACCCCAATAAATACAGGTTTGTTATCTTCAATTACACAACATAAAGGCGATATTGAATTTTCACAATTTGTAAATGCAAATAACGCATCCATTGTTTTATCAGGTGAAATTCCACTTGGTAAATGGATTAATATTTCAACATTAGCAGCGGTATTATCTTCTATTTGTTTTATTTTAATTTTACCTTTATCATTCGCTTTTAAAATAGAATCAATTAAAGTTGAAGTGGTTGTACCAAAAGGAATTTCATTGATAACCAATGTTTTTTTATCAAACTGAGAAATTTTAGCTCTAACTCTAATTTTACTTCCTCTTTTTCCATCATTATAATTAGAAATATCTGCGATTCCACCCGTTAGAAAATCTGGAATTAAGGTGAAAGTTCTACCTTTTAAATGTTTTATAGAAGCATCAATTAATTCGTTGAAATTGTGTGGTAAAATTTTTGTAGAAAGCCCAACTGCAATTCCTTCAGCTCCTTGTGCCAACAACATAGGAAATTTAACTGGTAAATCTATGGGTTCTTTTCTTCTTCCATCATAAGACGCTTGCCATTCTGTAGTTTTAGGATTAAAAACAACTTCTAAAGCAAATTTTGACAAACGAGCTTCAATATAACGTGAAGCTGCTGCACGGTCACCGGTTAAAATATTTCCCCAGTTACCTTGCATGTCAATCAGCAATTCCTTTTGACCTATTTGTACCATAGCATCGGCAATTGAAGCATCGCCGTGTGGGTGATATTGCATGGTGTGACCTACAATATTGGCAACTTTGTTGTAACGCCCATCATCCAAGTCTTTCATAGAATGTAAAATTCTACGCTGTACAGGTTTAAATCCGTCCCTAATTGCAGGAACCGCACGCTCTAAAATTACATACGATGCATAATCCAAAAACCAAGTTTTATACATTCCTGTAATTTTGGTAATGGTTTCTTGACTTTCAAATTTCTCGTTTAATTTTTCGTTGTTTTCTTCTTGCATGTTACGCTTCTTCTACAATATCTAATTCAACTTTTAAATTTTCAATAATAAATTTTTGTCGATCTGGAGTATTTTTCCCCATATAAAATTCGAGTAATTTATCAATAGACATATCTTTATCTAACATTACAGGATCTAAGCGAATATCTTTTCCTATAAAATGAACAAATTCATCTGGCGAAATTTCACCCAATCCTTTAAATCGAGTTATTTCTGGTTTTCCTTTTAAACTTTTAATGGCATCTTGTTTTTCCTCTTCAGTATAACAATAAAAGGTTTTCTTTTTATCACGGACCCTAAATAATGGTGTTTCTAAAATATATAGATGTCCTTGTTTTATTAATTCAGGAAAAAATTGTAAAAAGAAAGTAATTAACAATAAGCGAATATGCATTCCATCTACATCGGCATCGGTAGCAATTACAACATTATTATAGCGTAAATTTTCAATAGATTCTTCAATATTTAAAGCAGCTTGCAATAAATTAAATTCTTCATTTTCATACACTATTTTTTTACTCATATTGTAGGAATTTAAAGGTTTTCCTCTTAAGCTAAAAACTGCTTGTGTATTTACATTTCTCGATTTTGTTATAGAACCACTTGCCGAATCTCCTTCGGTAATAAACAAAGTACTTTCTAACCTATTATCTTTTTTTAAATTATTTAAATGAGATCTACAATCTCGTAATTTTTTATTGTGTAAACTTGCTTTTTTTGCACGTTCACGAGCTAATTTTCGAATTCCTGATAAATCTTTTCGTTCTTTTTCTGCTTGTAATATTTTCTTCTGAATTTTTTCAGCAACATCTGGATTTTTATGTAAATAGTTATCTAAATTAGTTTTAACAAAATCGCCGATAAAGGTTCTAACCGTAGGTAAACCACCGCCCATTTCTGTAGAACCTAATTTTGTTTTAGTCTGACTTTCAAAAATAGGTTCCATTACCTTTATACTAATTGCAGAAACGATTGATTTTCTAACATCGGAAGCATCATAATTTTTACCAAAATAATCACGAATGGTTTTAACAACTGCTTCACGAAAAGCATTTTGATGCGTTCCACCTTGTGTGGTATGTTGACCATTAACAAAGGAATAATATTCTTCACTATATTGAGCTTTACTAAATGTTATTGCTACCTCAATATCTTCAGCTTGTAGATGAATAATGGGGAACAACATAGATTCTTCTGCAATATTTTCTTCTAATAAATCTTTTAATCCATTTTCAGAAAAATATTTTTCGCCATTAAAATAGATATTTAATCCTGTGTTTAAATACACATAATTTTTAATCATTTTTACAATATATTCACTTCTGTATTTGAATTTTGTAAAAATAGCTTTATCAGGTATAAAAGATACTTTTGTTCCGTTGCGTTGGGTAGCATTTTTAGGTTTTTCGTGTTTTAATAATTCTCCTTTTGAAAATTCAGCAATTACGGTTTTATCTTCTCTAAAAGATTCCACTTTAAAATAAGAAGATAATGCATTAACAGCTTTGGTCCCTACTCCATTTAGCCCTACGGATTTTTTAAAAGCTCTGGAGTCATATTTACCACCAGTATTCATTTTAGAAACTACATCTACTACTTTCCCTAATGGAATTCCTCGTCCATAATCTCTAATAGTTACCAATTCATCTTTTACAACGATTTCAATTTTTTTACCAGCTCCCATCACAAACTCATCAATAGAGTTATCCAACACTTCTTTGATAAGAATATAAATACCATCATCAGGTGATGAGCCATCTCCTAACTTGCCAATGTACATTCCGGGACGAGTTCTAATATGTTCTTTCCAATCTAACGAACGAATATTGTCTTCAGTATAGGATGTTTGCTTTGCCATTTATTTTTGTGATTTTTTTGAAGCGATGCTAAAGTACTATTTTGTTTAAAAATATAAAAAAAAGTCTGTTAAAATAGTTATTAACAGATAAATTATTTTAGAAACAGATAACCAAATTGTAATTAATTGCAGTAATATCTTAAAAAATCTAAAAAAATCATTGTGAGAGCAATGGTAGTATAAGGAAGTAATCTATTGGTTTGAATGGAAAGACTTGCCTCGTCGTGAAATACTCCTCACAGTGACGTCATTGCGAACGAAATGAAATGTAGTGAAGCAATCTGTTTCTATTGATAAGATTACTTCAATCGTACCTCTTTCGTAATGACGAGATGAAGTGATAGATTACTTCGTTACTATGTTCCTCGTAATGACGAAGAAAAGGCTTATAAATTCAGCTATACATTAAATCTAAAATGCATAATATCACCATCTTTTACAATATATTCTTTACCTTCTACTTTCATTTTTCCAGCTTCTTTTACTTTAGTTTCACTTCCGTAATGTACAAAATCGTCATAAGCAATAACTTCAGCTCTAATAAATCCTTTTTCAAAATCGGTATGAATAACTCCAGCAGCTTGTGGTGCGGTATCACCAATATTAATAGTCCAAGCTCTAACTTCTTTAACGCCAGCGGTAAAATAAGTTTGCTGATTAAGTAATTTATAAGCGGCTCTAATTAAAACGGATGCTCCTGGCTCTTTCAAACCTAAATCTTCTAAAAATAATTGGCGTTCTTCAAAAGTTTCTAATTCATTAATATCAGCTTCTGTTCCCACCGCCAAAACAATAATTTCAGCATTCTCGTTTTTAATCGATTTTTTGACAGCATCCACAAAATCATTTTCATTTACAGCAGATTTTTCATCAACATTACAAACATATAAAACAGGTTTATCGGTTAATAACTGCAACGGTTTTACATATTCTTCTCTTTCTTTTTCATTAAGTTCTATGGCTCTAACAGAAATAGCAGCTTCTAATCCTTTTTTTACTTTTTCTAAAACATCTAATTCTTTTTGAGCTTCTTTATTACCAGTTCTAGCTGTTTTTTTAACTCGGTCTAATTTTTTATCTAGAGATTCTAAATCTTTTAATTGCAATTCAATATCAATAGTTTCTTTATCTCTAACAGGATCAATGGTGGTATCAACGTGAATTATATTATCATTCTCAAAACAACGCAATACGTGAATAATGGCATCGGTTTCTCTAATATTTCCCAAAAATTGATTTCCTAAACCTTCACCTTTACTAGCTCCACGAACTAACCCAGCAATATCAACAATATCAACTGTTGCTGGCATAACTCGCTCAGGATTTACTAATTTTTCCAATTTATACAATCTAGTATCTGGCACATTTACAACGCCTATATTTGGTTCAATGGTGCAAAATGGAAAGTTAGCACTTTGTGCTTTTGCATTTGACAAACAGTTAAACAACGTTGATTTTCCTACATTTGGTAATCCTACAATTCCTGCTTTCATTTATTGTTTTTTTAGCGGTGCAAATATAGTATTTACATTTAATATAAAAGACTTAGGCTAATTGGTTTTTTAAAAGATGCTTAAATTTTATTTTTATTATGTAAAAAACGTTGTTTTGCTAATAATTCTTTTTCTGTTTCTATCTGATTTTCATCTAAAATACAACAATCTACAGGACAAACTGCTGCACATTGTGGTTCATTATAAAAACCTTTGCATTCCGTGCACTTATCTGATACAATATAAAAGTAATCATCTTCTATTGGCTCTTGGATTTCCTCTGCATTAATTTTTGTACCATTTGGTAAAACTACATTTCCTTTTAAATAAGTGCCCTCAGATAATTTCCAATCTTCTGCTGGTTCATAAATAGCATTATTTGGACATTCAGATTCACAAGCACCACAATTTATACAAGCATCGGTTATTATTATGGCCATACTAATATTATTTAGATTATTTTTGCAAATATAAAATTAAAATTACGATGACTTTAGAAGAAAGAATTCAATCCTTTACTAAACTTGGCACTTTTTTTAAACAGTTTACCACTTCTAAAATTGAAAAATTAGAAGAATCAGAAAATAATACGCTATTTTTTGAAGCTTTTAAAATGCAAATTGAAAGAGCTCAAGAATATAATGGATGGTTTACGAAAGAAAATGTACTCAAAGCCTTTGAAAGTTGGAGTGAAGCACTTACTTATAAAAATTTAACAGCTTGGACATCAAACTATAATTTCACTAATTCAAATAAAAATGTGGCTATTATTTTGGCAGGAAATATTCCACTGGTTGGATTTCATGATTTTTTATCAGTTTTAATAAGTGGACATAAAGTAACCGTAAAACTATCCTCAAACGACCGCCATTTTTTGCCATTAATTGCAAAATTTCTAGAATATGAAAATCCTTATTTCAAAAATAAAATCACATTTACAGAAAATAAATTAACGCAGTTTGATGCAGTAATTGCCACAGGCAGTAACAATACCGCTCGCTATTTTGAATATTACTTTAAAAACAAACCTAATATTATTCGAAAAAATAGAAATTCTGTTGCAATTTTAACAGGAAATGAAACTAATGAAGAATTAGAAAACTTAGGAGAAGATATTTTTCAATATTTTGGTTTAGGCTGTAGAAGCATTTCTAAAATATTTGTACCAAAAGATTATAATTTTGATTTGCTGTTTAATGCTTTATACAAGTATAAAGATATTATTACCTACAAAAAGTATGAAAATAATTACGATTATAATAAAACCATTTATTTAATGAGCCAATTTAAATTTTTAGAAAATGGTTTTTTTATGCTTAAAGAAGATACAAATTATGGTTCTCCAATAGCAACTTTGTTTTATGAGTATTACGATACTCTAACTAATTTAAAAAGAAAGTTAAAAGTTGAAAAAGAACAAATTCAGTGTGTTGTAAATAATTCAAATGAAGATAATTCCGTTTATTTCGGACAAACACAACATCCAAAATTATGGGATTATGCCGATGATGTTGATACCTTAAAATTTTTACTAAACATTTAATACTTTTTTTACTTTTTTATAGTAAATAATCCTACTTTTTTTCCGAAATTTGTGCTATTGATAATTTCATAAATAATCGAGATGAAAAAACACAATTTCAGCGCAGGTCCTTGTATTTTACCACAAGAAGTTTTAAAAAAAGCATCTAATGCTATTTTAAATTTTAACAATTTAAATCTATCCTTAATTGAAATTTCACACAGAAGTAAAGATTTTGTTGAGGTAATGGAAAATGCAAGAAGTTTAGTAAAAGAATTATTAAATCTTCCAGATGGTTATTCCGTATTATTTTTACAAGGCGGAGCAAGTTTAGAATTTTTAATGAGTACTTACAATTTATTAAAAGTAGATGGTAAAGCTGCTTATTTAGACACCGGTACGTGGAGTACCAAAGCCATTAAAGAAGCTAAAAAATTAGGAGATATTGCCGTAGTAGCTTCCTCAAAAGACGAAGGCTACAAATCTATTCCAAAAAATTACGAAATACCTAGCAATATAGATTTTTTCCATTGTACGTCTAACAATACCATTTTTGGAACGCAAATTAAAAACTTCCCAAAAACTAATGGATTATTAGTTTGTGATATGAGTTCTGATATTTTTTCTCGTCAATTAGATTTTTCTAAATTCGATTTAATTTACGCAGGAGCTCAAAAAAATATGGGTCCGGCTGGCACTACTTTAGTTATAGTTAAGGATGAAATCTTAGGAAAATCAGGACGTGATATTCCTTCAATGCTTGATTATCAAGTACATATAAGTAAAGATAGTATGTTTAATACGCCTCCTGTATATGCCGTTTATGTTTCTATGCTAACCTTAGAATGGCTAAAAAACCTAGGAGGAATTCCTGCTATTGAAAAAATAAATGAAGCAAAAGCTAAATTGTTATATGCTGAAATTGATAGAAATCCACTATTTAAAGGTTATGCCAATAAGGAAGATCGCTCAACTATGAATGTTACTTTTAATTTAACCGATGATTCAAATAAAGAAACTTTTGATAAAATTTGGAATGAAGCAGGTATTGTAGGTATTAAAGGTCATAGATCTGTTGGTGGATATAGAGCAAGTATTTACAATGCAATGCCAATTGAAAGCGTTCAAATTTTAGTAGATGCTATGCAACAATTCGAAAAACAAATCTCTTAAAAATAATTAAACTGTATTATGAAAGTATTAGCAAACGACGGAATAGCAACCAGTGGCGTAATGGCACTTAAAGAAGCTGGTTTTGAAGTAGTTTTAAAAACCATAGCTCAAGAAAACCTTATTGATTATATAAATGAAAATAAAATTTCTGTTTTATTGGTAAGAAGTGCCACTAAAGTTAGAAAAGATATTATTGACAATTGTCCTTATTTAAAAATTATAGGTCGTGGCGGTGTTGGAATGGATAATATTGATGTAGAATATGCTCGTGAAAAAGGTATTAAAGTAATTAATACTCCAGCAGCTTCCTCTCATTCTGTAGCCGAACTTGTTTTTGCACACTTATTAGGCATGGCTCGTTTTTTACCTGAATCTAACCGTCAAATGCCTTTAAAAGGAGATTCTAAATTTAAAGATTTAAAAAAATCTTTTGCAAAAGGTGTAGAATTAAAAGGAAAAATATTAGGTATTTTAGGTTTTGGCAGAATTGGACAAGCCACTGCTAAAATAGCCTTAGGATTAGGAATGAAAGTTGTTGCTTTTGATCCTTTTTTAGATGCTGTTAATTTAGAACTTAGTTTTTTCGATCACCAATCTGTATTTTTTCATATAAATACCATTACTAAAGAAGAAGTTTTAAAAGAAGCTGATTTTATTTCATTACATGTTCCTGCACAAAAAAATTATATTATTGATGCTGCTGAATTTGATATGATGAAAGATGGCGTATTTATTGTTAATGCCGCTCGTGGAGGTGTAATTAATGAAATAGCCTTAGTTAAAGCCATTGAAAATGGAAAAGTTTCAAATGCCGCTTTAGATGTATATGAAAATGAACCAAAACCAGCAATTCAATTGTTAATGAACGAACATTTATCATTAACACCACATATTGGTGCCGCAACTGGTGAAGCTCAAGAACGTATTGGAACAGAATTAGCTACGCAAATAATTTCAATTTTTAAAGAATTTGCGAATAGTTAAACAACATAAATATAAATAAAAATATGGCTATAATTAAACCTTTTAAAGGTCTTCGTCCTCCTAAAAAACGTATTGAAGAAGTAGCAAGTTTACCTTATGATGTAATGAATGCTGAAGAAGCCACCAAAATGGCAAAAGGAAAAGATGGATCTTTATTACATATAACAAGAGCAGAAATTGAATTTGAACCAGGCACAGATCCTCACGAAGAAAAAGTTTATCTTAAAGCAAAAGAAAATTTTGATAAATTTCAAAAACAAGGAATTCTAGTTCAAGATAATAATGCACATTATTACATATACGCACAAACTATGAATGGCAAAACACAATACGGAATTGTGGGTGCCGCTGCTTGTCAAGATTATATTGATGGCATTATTAAAAAACATGAATTAACACGTCCAGATAAAGAAGAAGATAGAAAAGTACTTACCCGATATTTAAAAGCAAATATTGAACCTGTATTTTTTACCTATAGAGCGGTTCCTGAAATTGATGCCATTGTTGAAAATATTGTAAATACTAAAGAACCAGAATATGATTTTACAGCAGAAGATGGATTTGGACATCATTTTTGGGTAATTGAAGATACTGAAACTAACACAACTTTAGAAAAACTTTTTAAAGAAAAAGTACCTTATACGTATGTTGCTGATGGACATCATAGAACGGCTGCTGCTGCTGGTATGAGGGAAGAATTTAAAAAAGCAAATCCTAATCATACAGGAAACGAACCTTACAATTATTTTATGGCAGTTCATTTTCCTGATAATCAGTTACAAATAATTGATTATAATAGAGTTGTAAAAGATTTAAACGGATTAAGTACTCAAGATTTTTTAAAGAAAATTGAAGAAAATTTTATTATTTCAGAAGCTAGCGAAGCTATTATAAAACCAGCTAAACTACACGACTTTTCAATGTATTTAAATGGTAAATGGTATGGATTAACGGCAAAACCAAATACTTTTAATGACAATAATCCAATTGATAGTTTAGATGTAAGCGTTTTATCAAAATTTATTTTAGAGCCTGTTTTAAATATTAAAGATTTAAGGACTGATACTCGAATTGAATTTATTGGTGGAATTAGAGGTTTAGGTGAATTAAGCAAACGAGTTGATAAAGGTGAAATGGCAGTTGCTTTTGCTTTATTTCCTGTTAGTATGAAGCAATTAATGAATATTGCAGATACTAATAATATTATGCCACCAAAAGTTACTTGGTTTGAACCTAAATTACGATCTGGATTAGTAATCAATAAATTAGATTAATTATCTTGAGTATACAAGAAAACTTACATATCATAAAAAGTACATTACCTGTAAATGTTCAATTAGTAGCGGTTTCTAAAACTAAACCTACTTCTGATATTTTAGAAGCTTATAATGCTGGTCAAAGAGTATTTGGTGAAAATAAAATTCAAGAAATGGCAAATAAGTTTGAACAGCTTCCAAAAGATATTGAATGGCATATGATTGGGCATTTACAGCGTAATAAAGTTAAATATATGGCAAGTTTCGTGCATTTAATACACGGTGTTGATAGCTTTAAAACACTGAAAGAAATTAACAAACAAGCTTTAAAACATAATCGTATTATAAATTGTTTATTAGAAGTTAAAATTGCTAGTGAAGCAACAAAATTTGGTTTATCTTTTAATGAAGTTCAACAAATACTTACTTCAGTTGAATTAAAAGAATTAAAAAATATAAATATCCAAGGGTTTATGGGAATGGCAAGTTTTACGAACGACAAAACTATTGTTCATTCTGAATTTAAAACCTTAAAAACTCAATTTGAATCTTCAAAAAAATATAGTTTACAAAATTTTAATCCAACCATTTTATCTATGGGAATGAGTGGCGATTATAAAATTGCAATTGAAGAAGGTAGTACAATGGTTAGAGTTGGAAGTGCTATTTTTGGAGCAAGAAACTACACTTAATGTATGCCGTTTTAGACATAGAAACTACTGGTGGCAAATACAATGAAGAAGGTATTACTGAAATAGCCATCTATAAATTTGACGGACATCAAGTTGTAGATCAATTCATTAGCTTAGTTAATCCAGAAATAGACATTCAACCTTTCGTGGTGAAATTAACAGGTATTAATAATGCTATGCTTAAAAATGCACCCAAATTTTTTGAAGTTGCAAAACGCATTATTGAAATAACTGACGGTTGTATTTTAGTAGCTCACAATGCGGTTTTTGATAATAGAATTTTAACTACAGAATTTAGAAGATTAGGCTACCATTATGAAAAGCAATCTGTCTGTACGGTTGAACTAAGTAAAAAATTAATTCCAGGATTACCTTCTTATAAATTAGGTAAATTATGTCGATCATTAGCCATACCTGTAGCTAGTCGTCATCGAGCAGATGGAGATGCAATGGCAACCGTTCAACTTTTTAAACTTTTATTGAACAAAGATGTTGATAAAGAAATTATAAAAAAAGCTGTTAAAACCCTAAACAAAAAAAAATTAGCACCAAAATTACAAAATCTTTTAGATGAGCTTCCTTCTAAAACAGGATTGTTTTACCTTCATAATGGCACAAGTACTATTTTATATATTGGAAAAGGGAAAAATATAAAAAAGTCGGTTAATCAACTGTTTTTGCGTACTTCAAAAAAAGCTAAAGAAATTCAAAAAAACGTAACTTCTGTTTCTTATGAAGATACTGGTAATGAATTAATTGCACAGTTAAAGTTTGCAGAAGAATTAAAAGTAAATAAACCCAAATATAATTTTATTAAAAAAAATAATCTACATAAAGTCCATTTTAATAATGATAATTTCTTAGTTGTTGAAAAGGGAAGAGATACTGGAGAAAAATCTGTGTTACTCATAGAAAATAATGAATTAAAAGGTTTTTGTTTTACCGATTTAAATTATCAAATAAATAATTTAGAAGTTTTACATAACTTGCTATCATCTATTGAAAACAATATACTTAACAGAAACATTGTTAAAAAATATCTTCAAAAAAATAATACAAAAAAAATAATACAATTTTAGCAGTTAATTTTGACAATATAAAGTGGAAAATAACCAAACCATAACAAATTATTTAATTACCATAATTGGTGCAACTGCTATTGGAAAAACCAATTTAAGCATACAAATAGCTAACCATTTTAATACAGAAATTATTTCTTCTGATTCTCGCCAGTTTTATAAAGAAATGATAATAGGAACCGCTGTTCCTTCTTTTAAAGAATTGTCAACTGTTCCTCATCACTTTATTCAAAACAGAAGTATTTTTAAAAATTATAGCGTTGGTCAATTTGAAAAAGAAGCACTGCAAAAATTAGACGAATTATTTAAAAAAACCAATATTGTTGTAATGGTTGGTGGTAGCGGTTTATACACTAATGCAGTAATTGAAGGATTAGATTATTTTCCTGAAGTAAATTCTGAAATAAGAGAAAAGTTAAATAAACAACTTGAAAATGGTAAACTTGAAAATCTTCAACTTCAATTAAAAAAATTAGATATAGAAAGCTATAATTCTATTGAAATTGAAAATCCACATCGATTAATTAGAGCCTTAGAAATTTGTATTGGTACTGGCAAACCTTACTCACAGTTTAAAAATAAACCTAAAGTAAAACGAAACTTTATTCCACTAAAAATTGGGTTGGAAGCTCCACGAGAAATAATGTACCAGCGTATTAATAAACGTGTTGACATTATGATTGCAGAAGGTTTAGTTGGTGAGGCAAAAGAATTATACAAACACAAAAACCTAAACGCCTTACAAACAGTTGGTTATAAAGAACTCTTTAATTATTTTGATGGAAATTATACTCTAGATTTTGCTGTTGAAGAAATTAAAAAAAATACACGCCGTTTTGCAAAACGACAAGTAACTTGGAATAAAAAAGATGCGAACATAAATTGGTTCAATTTTCAAGAAAATCCTTCAGTAATTATTAAAAAAATAGAAAAATTAATAGTTTGAATAAAGCAGAACTCAAAGAATTTTTAGACGAAAAAGTACTACAATACAATAATCCAAAATTTATTGAAAGTGATCCTATTCAAATTCCTCATCAATTTTCTTTGAAAGAAGATATTGAAATCGCTGGATTTTTAACTGCAATCATTGCTTGGGGAAACAGAAAAATGATTATTAAAAATGCAACTAAAATGATGAAATTACTCGGTAATTCACCCTATGATTTTGTAATGAATTATAAATCTAATAATTCTAATTATTTTGATGGATTTGTTCATCGTACTTTTAATGCCAACGATTTAAAATACTTTATTATTGGCTTACAACATATTTATAAAAATTATGGTGGATTGGAAAAAGTATTTTCAAAAAATTCAACTGCTATTTCCACGCAACCGGCAATTCACAAATTAAAAAATATTTTTTTTGAAAAACCACATTTACAACGAACAGAAAAGCATATTTCTGATCCTTTAAAAGGCTCAGCTGCCAAAAGAATTAATATGTTTTTACGTTGGATGGTTAGAAATGATAATGCCGGAGTTGATTTTGGAATTTGGAAAACCTTCTCTTCTTCTCAACTATCTTGTCCGTTAGATGTACATTCAGGAAATGTTGCCCGAAAATTAGGATTACTAGCCAGAAAACAAAATGATGCTAAAGCTTTGGCTAAATTAGATACTTATTTACGAAAGCTAGATGCTAATGATCCTGTAAAATACGACTTTGCATTGTTTGGTTTAGGTGTTTTTGAAAGATTTTAGATACTTCTTTTCATCTTTTAACTTTACTTTTAAATCTAAGTTCTTAATTACAGACTAAAAATCAACAATTTATGTCATTGCAAGAAATGATAACGACAAAGTAAAACGTCATTACGTATTCTATGACTCCACCAAATATATTTCAAATATTTTCAGGCAGCATATTTTAGTATATCTACATAAGGTGTTTGTCGTTTTATAGTTGCAAAAATTCTAGCTAATAATTTACATCTGATTATAT
>NZ_JAKIUR010000080.1 GCF_021647475.1 Lutibacter sp. | reverse complement strand
ACTTTTATCAAGAATATTTGCCGTTGTAAATCGTGAAACACCTTATGTGGATTTTATGAAATATGCAGCTTAAAAATTAGTGATAAATTTTAATGTTTTTATTTGTTTTAATCATAGAATACGAGTGGTTTTGCAAGAATGAAATTCTTATAAAACTGTATCGAGAACCTTTGTTACTTCAAAACACTTCTCGATACTATTTAACTCCATTTCATTTCGTTAAATCACCTGCCCGCCGGCAGGCAGGCTCGAAGTGACGAATTGCAAAACACCCTAATACGTCAGTTCGAGTGGTTTTAAACAGAACCTTAGTTCTTTTTAAAATTGTATCGAGAACTCGTGTAAATTACTTCTCGATACTATTTTTTATCAAAAATCACTCGAAGTGATGACTTAACAAATATTCTGCATATTCAAAATCTTCTTTTGTATCAATATCAACGCTAGCAAAAGGATGATTGACTATAAAAGGATAATTATTTTTTCCTAAAATTTTACCTTCTAAAATTAAGGATGCTTTAGTAATATACAATAATCCATTTTCAAAATATAAGGGTGCTAAATCTTGACTTCGTTGTCCAATTTTATAATTAAAAGGTTCAAATTTATTATTGATAATTTTTCCAAACTTTTGATGATTTCTACTTACTGCCATTAAGCTATCATAATTTCCTTTATTAAAAATATGAAAGGCTTCTTTTAAAAGGTTTTTTGGTCTCAATGGATTTGTAGGTTGTAAAAGAATTACATTTTCAAATACTTCTTTTACGTTTTTTAGTACATGTTTTAAAGCAGAAACGGTTGTTGCCAAATCTCCAGATAACTCTTTAGGTCTATCAATAACTTCTACATTATTTTTTAGTGCAATATTTTTTATTTCCTTATTGTCTGTGGTAACAACAATCTTATTAATTTTATTTGCTTTAGCGTAATTTATACTATGCACTAATAAGGGAATACCTCCTAACAATTTTACATTTTTATTTGGTAGGCGTTTTGAGCTGCCACGGGCTGGGATGATTGCAATAGTGTTATTCATATATACTTTCTTTATCTTTAAAATCTTTAAAAAATAAAGGTTTTATTTTTTCAAGTTCTTCTTCAGGTAAATCCCACCATTTTAAGGCTTCAATTTCTTTTATAATTGACTCTGAAAATCGTTTTTTTATAACTTTTGCCGGAACACCAGCTACTACAGAATAAGATCCTATATCTTTTGTAACCACAGCACCAGCTCCAATAATTACACCATTACCAATAGTAACTCCTCCAACAATTATAGCATTATGACCTATCCAAACATCATTACCTATAGCAACATTATTTTCAACCCGAAGTACCTTTAATTCTCCTTCAAATAAATTTTTATTTATATAGGTTGATAAATGATTTGTAGGATGATTCTTTGTGTAAATTGCAACGCCTGTTCCAAATTGACAGTATTTACCAATATTTATATATCCATGTAAAAAATTACTATATCCTAAAGTAGTTGCATATCCAATTTTTATATTACCAGAAAAATTACATCCATCAGGTACTGCATTTTTTCCCTCAAATTTTACATTTTGTAAGCCTCTTGAAAATCCTGTAATTAATACATTCTCACTTTTTTCTTGAACATTAAGAATTTTTAGTAATATTTTTTTAAAGATTTTTATCATACTATCAAGTATTTTTTTATTGTATAAATCTCAGACCTCTATTTGTAATTTTATAAGATAAATAACCAAGAATTAATTTAAATATCCATTTAAAATAATCAAATTGCCAAACGAAAGTCTTTTTTATCAAATTTAAATATAATTTAATACAAGACGGGCTTTGATATAGCACTACTAAATTTTGAACCTGATGCTTGAATAAATAAAACTTTGACTTTGAACTTAGCTTGTTAGCTTTAGAAAGAGAGTCTATTATTTGAATTATAGCATTGTGTTTTGTAATAGCTACATTAATATCTGAATTAGAAGAATTTGAATTATCGTGAATTCTATACAATGCTAGATATTCATCTACTAAGAATAGTTTAGGATTTTCAGAAAGTCTTCTTATATGAAAATCCCTATCTAACATTTTTAATAGAAATTCATTGTAAAGTGTTTTCCCTTCTAAAAAACTTTTACGCCATAAAATATCATGCATATACCATGATACTTTTAATGAAATAAAATCTTCTAGAAGATTCCTAGTTAAGTAAGTTCTTTTTTCTTTTTTTATTAAAGCTTTATTATCATCAACCATTATTGTCTTTGATAATACTCCATCAATATCTGGCTTATTAATTAAAACTTTAATTTTGTTTTTTAAATAATCTGGTAATAACCAATCATCTGAATCTAAGGATAAAATATAAATTCCATTTGACATTTCAATTCCGAAATTCCTACTGGCGTTTGGTCCTTTAGGTCGATCGTTTGGTCTTTTAAAAAACTTTATTCGATTATCCTTTTGCACATATCTATTTACTAACTTTTCGGTATTATCAATAGAACCATCATCAACAATTATTAATTCCCAATTTTTATAAGTTTGTAGTAAAACACTATCAATTGTCTCCGAAATTAACTCCTCTCTATTATATGTTGCAATTACTATAGAAACTAAATTAGTTTGACTCATCTGATGTTTGAAATTAATTTTAAAAACTAATACTCTTTATTATCTAATCCAAGATAATTTAACAGTTTTATTTCCAATAAACTACTTCTTGAAATTATTTTTAACAGTAACTTACCTATAAGCATCCCTATTTTTGAAACTGGTTTAAATTTAAAATCTGTTGCTTTATAACTATTATCAATAGTGTGTGTTTTTAATTTACTAAACTCCTCATACATCCAATTTTCAATTTTATTTCCCATATGATATGCATAATTTTCTTTAGTAGCTAAACGTAACAAACCTAATTTTTCATTTGGAGTATCAATAAATATCCTTTCAACACCACCTACTATTTTAACAAAAGCTGGTTTATTGCTTCCATAATCAAAAACTTCTCTTTTTAGTGTGGCAACAAAATGACCACAACCCATTACTGCCTCTTGTTTATTTTTTTTATTCCTTATAACTAAATATTTTTTTAAATGAATAGGTTTATACATTAATTTATCATTCCCTAAACTAAGATCAAATTTATGCATAGCCTCTGCATCTATAACATTTTGAAATAATAGGTTACCTTTAAAAAAACCATAGTACCAATTATTACTTGTAAACATTTTATATACTTTGCTTGATGGAACAGGACTAACCATCCCTGCTTCAGGAAAATTTACAATAACCTTTTCAACAGCTTTTTGCCAGCCATTTTTAAAAAGAACATCTGCATCAGTAATTGTAATTAATGGTTCTAAATTACCTTTTGATGCCGCTAATATTGCATTAATTTTTCCTAAATTTTCTTTAGAATGAAAAACCTGATCAATAAATTTAGACTCTGAATATTTTAAATCTATATACTCTTTTACCAATTTATGGGAATTATTATTATAAATGGTTATTCTAGTTTTAGCATGAACTGTTAATAATAACGATTCTATGCACAGTTTAAAAATATCTAATGAATTAGAAAAGTATCCTTCAAAATTTGGAATATAAACTGGAACTATAATTCTGTGATAATTTTCTATTTTTATATCTTTATTCTCCTTCTCAGGATTTTGACCTATTCGCATTTTACCTTATAGAATTTATATATTTATTAATTCCCTTGACAATTCCTATTAAATCTTTATCTAAAATTAATTTCATTTTAGCAATATCAGGACATCTACGGTTCATATCTCCTTCTTTCAACGCTGGCAAATGAATTATTTTTGAAGAACTATTTGTTAATTTAATAATTAACTTTGCTAACTCAACAATATTATATTCAACATTATTACCAATATTGATTACATCATTAGTTACTAAATTATTTTCATGTATTTTTATAATGGTATCAATATTATCATCAATATAACAAAATGTTCTTGTTTGATGTCCATCACCATAAATGGTAATATTTTTATTTTTTAAGGCTAAACTAATAAATTTTGGAATTACAAAATCTTCACTCTGGTTAGGTCCATAAGTATTAAAAAACCGGAATATGGTATAGTCCAATCCAAATTCTTGCTGATACGATTTTAAATAAGCTTCCCCAACATTTTTTACAATAGCATAAGGTAATTTTGAATTTAAAGGAGTGGTGTGTTCATTTTGAGGAATTTCAAAAGGCTCTCCATATACTTCTGAGGAGGACGAATAATAAACTTTTTTTACGTTTGTGTTTTTTGAAAGGTTTAATATATTTTCAAAACCTTTAATATCTTCTAAAACCCATAAAGGATTGTTTAGCGTTCTTTGAACGCCTACTACCGCTGCAAAATGAAATACATATTGAAAATGAAAGGTATGAAATACTGCTGAAATATCATTATAATTATTTACATTTCCTTTAATAAAGATTATATTTTCTTTTGTTGGTAATTTAGATGTATTTCCTGTCAATAAATTATCAACTACAATAATTGTGTTTTCTCTATTTTTTGAAAGTCTTTTTACCAAAGAACTTCCAATATTTCCAGCTCCTCCTGTTACTAATATATTTGTCATCTTATTTAACTACTATTTTATATGCTAATAATTTTATATTTCCATAATTTAGAAACCATAATGGCTGCAATTTAAATAAATTACGGATGGTTTTAAATGTATTTTGCCGAATCATTTTTATTTGCATCTTAGAAACATTATTTTTTAAAGATGCATATGTAACTTTAGTAATTATTTTTTTTTTCAAATTTACATTTAAAACTTCTTTTAAATGTAAAGGTAAATTTATATAAGCTTTTTTTTGTTTTGAAATATTAAAATTATGTTCTCTGTATAATACTAAAGGGCTATCTATATAATAAAATTTTGTATGAAATGAACACCTTACCCAAAACTCGACATCTTCACCTGCTGGAGGCATTTCTTCATTAAAAAAACCAATTTTATCAATAATAGCTTTCCTAATTAACACTGAAGAAGTCATTAATGTCCAATTTCCTATCATTCGTAAAGACACATCTCCATGTTTTACATCTGGTGTGCCAGGTTTTCCAATAATTTCATTTTTTAATTTTCCAATTTCATTAATAACTTGACAATACCCATGAGCAATCCCAAAAGTTTTATTTTTCTCTAATGCTGTAACTTGTTGCTCAATTTTATTTGAAACATATAAATCATCATCATCTAAAAAAGCTATGTATTTACCTTTAGCTTTTTTAATTCCAATATTTCTGGGTTTAGACGGCCCTCCGCTATTTTTAATTTTAAGATAAGTAACTGTTTCAAAATTTTTACATACATCTAATGCATCTTCATTTGGTGATCCATCATCTACAACTATAATTTCAATATTAGTGTAGGTTTGATTCACTATACTTTCCAACGTTTGTTTTAAATACGCGGGTCTATTATAGGTAGGAATAATAACACTTACTAGGGGCATTTGTTCATTCATTATATTTTTAACCTCTTTTTAATTCTTTTTATCATTCCTTTAAAAGTTAAACCTTTTATTATAGAAAGCTCTTTTTCCAATTGTAGATATTTCATATAATCATTATAAAACAATCCATAATACTTTTTGAAAATGGCTTCATCTTCTTTCTTTTTTGTGAAATTAAAATCTTTAGAATTACTTAATCCAGTTAAATCATATATAGTTAAAGGATATTTTATGTGGGTAAATTTAAATTTATCACTTAAAAAACATTTGATGTAAAAGGCTCTATCAGCAGCTATTTTATAAGATTCATCATATAAACCTATACTATCAAATACAGAACGTTTAAAAAAAGTACTTTGGTGTGGTAATGATGATTTTATAAAAAATAAAGGAGTTAAAACATCTGGATATATTTTTTCTCCTTTATCAAACTTATAATCACCATATATAATGTCACCTATAAGGTTTGGATGCTGAATAAAATCATTTAAAGCTGTTACTCCATTTAAAACATCTCCACTATTTAAAAATAACAAATATTCACTCTTAGCCATTTTAATTCCCTTATTCATCGCATTGTAAATGCCTGTATCTTGCTCACTTATCCATTTTAAATTTGTAAAATTAAACGCTTTAATAATTGCTACGCTATTATCTGAAGAATTACCATCAATAACAATATATTCAAAATTACTCCAAGTTTGATTTACAACACTTTGCATCGTTTTTTTTAAACCAATGGCATTGTTATAATTTATGGTAATTATGGATAGTAGCATTTACTTTGTATTAAAACTTTTACTGATTGTCCGTAATCTTACATAACGTCCGTCACCCTGAACTTGTTTCAGGGTCGTATTCAATAAAACACTGGTTATCCGACGAAAATGAGATGCTGAAACGAGTTCAGCATGACGGTGTTCTTTATTATTACTAATTACGGACATACAAAATTTTTATTATAAACATCCCTTATTCCTTCCTCTAACTCAATGCTATATTCCCACCCTAATTTAGAAAGCCTAGAAACATCTAATACTTTTCTTGGTGTACCGTCTGGTTTGCTAGTATTCCATTGTATAGTTCCTTTAAAGCCTACTATTTTTTGTATCAATTCTGCTAATTCTTTAATAGAAATATCTTTTCCTGTTCCAATATTTACAAACTCGTTTTTATTATAGTTTTCCATTAAAAAATAACAGGCATCTGCTAAATCATCTACATGTAAAAACTCACGTTTGGGTGTTCCTGTTCCCCAAACTTCCACAAATTTATCATTATTTTGTTTGGCTTCGTAAAATTTACGCAATAAAGCAGGTAATACGTGGGAATTTTTTAAATCGTAATTATCATTTGGACCGTATAAATTGGTTGGCATTACTGATATAAAATTACAACCATATTGCTTGTTATAATTTTCGCAAAGCTTAATTCCTGCAATTTTAGCAATGGCATAAGGTTCGTTGGTGTATTCTAATTCACCTGTAAGTAAATAGGCTTCTTTTAAAGGTTGCGGTGCTAATTTTGGATAAATACATGACGAGCCTAAAAACAATAATTTCTTTACTTTATTTATATAGGCGGAATGGATTACATTGTTCTGTATCATTAAATTTTCGTACAAAAAATCTGCCCGAAAAGTATTGTTGGCTTCTATTCCTCCTACCTTAGCAGCTGCCAAAAACACGTATTCGGGTTGTTCCATTTTAAAAAATTGTGCTGCGTCTTGCTGATTGGTTAAATCTAATTCTTTAGAAGTTCGTAAAACAAAATTAGTGTATCCTTCCTTTTTTAACTTTCGCAATATGGCAGAGCCTACCATCCCGTTATGTCCTGCTATGTATATTTTTGAATCTTTTTTCATTATCACTTTTATTTATATACCTTTCTACTAGCGTATTACAACTTCTTCTCGCTTCTCAACTTCTCAACTTCTCGCTTCTCGCTTCTTCAAAACTATTCTCGATACACTTGTATTCCGATGTTCTTCATACAAGTACCTACCTGCCGGCAAGGCAGGCTCAAAACTGAAGTTATTTATTTATGAGATTGCCACAGTCGTACCTCCTTCGCAATGACGTTTCATTCTCGCTTCTCAACTTCTCAACTTCTCACTTCTCGCTTCTTCAAAACTATTCTCGATACACTTGTATTCCGATGTTCTTCATACAAGTACCTACCTGCCGGCAAGGCAGGCTCGAACTGACGTTATATATTGTTATGCAACAATTTTATATTTTTTTCTTACTAGGTTTTTTTCGATTTGAGAATAAAGATATAATCTCAATGGAGTTTTTATGTATTCTATAATATAAATTATTATATTTTTCAATAACTGCTTTTCGAATTTCTTTTTTTTCAAGCGAATTAGGAAACATCTCAGGCGTTTTCGAGATTAATTCAATGGTATGGTCAAGTTTTGCTGAAAATTTTCGTAATTTCTTTTCTGTCCAATTATTTTCTAAATAATCAATTGTTTCTTTTAATTCAGAAATAGCATGGTTAGTCCATAGAATTTTATAACCACTTTTCATATACTTTTTTGACATTGGAGTGAGAAGTCAGTTTTCCATTATTTGCGTCTTGGATTCCCTTTTCTATAGTACTTTTCTCAGCAGTTGAAATCTCATTCCACCAATCAGTTTTTTCTTTTTTTCGTAACACCATTATTTTCTCTATCAATGCTTGGTCATTCAGCGTAGAAAGCCATTGTATCAATTCAATTTTTTTATTTTGAAGATTTATATCCATAAAATCAAAATTACAAATTTTATTCTAATTATCAATTTTTGGGTAATGTTTTTATTAGGTTCTGCGATGTATATTCATGAGTTTGCCACAGTCGTACCTCCTTCGCAAAGACGTTTCATTCTTACTTCTCGCTTCTTCAAAACTGTTCTTGATACTCTTGTATTCCGATGCTCTTCATACAAGTACCTACCTGCCGGCAAGGCAGGCTCGAACTGACGTTATATATTGTTATGCAACAATTTTATATTTTTTTCTTACTAGGTTTTTTTCGATTTGAGAATAAAGATATAATCTCAAT
>NZ_JAKIUR010000017.1 GCF_021647475.1 Lutibacter sp. | reverse complement strand
TAAAAGAAAATTTGGAAAATCATATGAATATGTTGCAAAATAATAATGAAAGAGTAGCAAAATACTTTAAACATCCAAGTATAAAATATGCCGCTTAAATTAAATACCTATTTGTGCGAGGTTAATAATAAAGAACAACGTCATGCTGAACCTGCCTGTCGGCAAGGCAGGCTCGTTTCAGCATCTCATTTCCGTTTGATAACCAGTGTTTTATTGAATACGACCTTGAAACAAGTTCAGGGTGACGGACGTTATGTAAGATTACGGACAATCAGAAAAAAATATCTCTCATTATCAATTAGATTACAAAATGCAAAAAAGCCTGTTCGAACGGAGTCGAGAACTGTTGTTACACTAATTAGGTCTCAACTCCAATCGACCTAACACTATTATTGAAATTAAAACTTACGCAGTATGCATTTAACTACTGACCTCTAAACTTTTATTTTACTTCAAAAGGTTTTTCAACGCTTTTTATGTTATCAAAAATTTTAATTATATAACTTCCTTTTGGTAAATAATAATTGCCATTTTTAGCTTTTTTAATTTCAATATCATTTTTTGAAAAATAAGTATCTACTATTTTTTCAGAAATACTTAAATCATAATTCGTATAATTAAATCCTTTAGTTGCAACTGTAGAATATTTTTTAAAAACTGTTTTGTTATTCGATAAAATTTCAACCTTATAAATTCCTTCTTTATCAACATAAAAAGGGATCGTTATTTTTGGAGTATTTGGCTTTAACCACTTATTCCAAGCACTTCCCCAACTTAAAGAATGTTTGATAGAAGGTATATCAAAAAATACTATTCCTTTATTTTTTAAGGTTTTAAATTTTTGCAATGGTGCAATATTAGTTTTGTAAATAGACCGTCCGTGAGTTCCTATAATCAAATCTTTTGCTTCTTTTTGAATTACTAAATCGTGCACTGGAACTACTGGTATTCCATCGGTAAATTGTTGCCAATTTTCACCTTTATTAAAAGAAACAAAAACTCCATTATCTGTGCCAACATACAATAAATTTTCATCGGTTGGATCTTCTTTAATTACATTTACAGCAGCATTTGGCAAGTTACTTTTAATGCTTTTCCATATTTTTCCATAATTTTCACTTACAAAAACATACGGTTTAAAATCATCATTTCTATAACCATTTAAAGTTACGTAAACACGTTCTTTTTGATGTTGTGAAGCAATAACACGACTTACCCATAAATTTTGAGGTAAACTATCAGAAATTCTAGTCCAATTTACACCGCCATCTTTGGTTATATTCACATAACCATCATCACTACCCACATAAATTAACCCGAATTGAAAAGGACTCTCAGAAATTGTAGTTAACGTTCCGAAAGGAACATTTCCTTTTTTACCACCAGTGGTTAAATCGGGAGAAATTACTTTAAAAGTTGCTCCTTTATCCATAGAACGCAATAATTTATTGCTTCCCATATATAAAATATCTTGATTATGTGGTGATAATAAAATTGGTGTTTGCCAATTATAACGATATGGTGTATCACCTAATTCATGCTTTGGATGAATTTCAATTCGTTTATTGGTTTTTAAATTTTTTCGATAATAATATCCAAATTGAGAACCTGCATAAACCAAATTATTATTTCTAGTATCAATTTGTACTTGCATACCATCACCTCCACCAATCATTTTATATGGGTAATTCCCTGTACTTTCCCAACGTTTTGATGCTTTATAATTACTTGGTCCAAACCAAACGCCGTTATCTTGTAAACCACCATACACATTGTATGGTTTTTTAGTATCCACATTTACGGAATAAAATTGTCCAACGGAAGGAGCATTATTTTTAGCCCAGCTTTCACCATTATCATAACTAATGTTAATTCCTCCATCATTTCCATCAATTAAATGACCTTTTAAATTAGAATCTACCCAAATTACATGATGATCGGCATGTACATTTTCTTTATTTAATGATTTAAAAGTTTTACCGCCATCATCCGATTTTAACAATGGAACACCTGCAATGTAAACGTTATTTTGATTGGCTGTATTAACTGCAATAGTTCCAAAATAATAACCATACGAGCTATAAACTCCGTCTAAAAAATCTTTATGCGTTTTTGTCCAAGTTTTACCTCCATCCATTGATTTATACAATTCAGCACCAATAACTTCAGAATTTAACAAAACATAATTTGCATCTTCTAAATAACTAGCCAAATCACTCGCTACAATTTTATCTTTTTTGATTTGTTCCTTAACAAAAGTTGCGGTGTATTTTTTATCAAAATCGTTATCCTTTAAGTAATTATTAAGTTTTTTATCATTCAATTTCAAAAATTCTTCTTTAGACATTTTTTTAAAATCATCTTTTTGTAAACCTATTTTTTTCTTCTTTTTAGTTTCAGGTCGTAAGTTTTGGTTATCTAACAAAGCATACACAATGTTATTATTAAAAGTTGCTAAGCCAATTCTTCCAACTCCTTTTCCTGTTGGAAAACCACTTTCTTTGGTGCTCATTTTTTTCCAAGTGTTTCCTGCATCTATACTTTTGTATATTGCTGAATGTATTCCACTTCCTTTAAAATTCCATGCTTTTCGTTCGCGTTCCCAAGAAGCTGCATACATAATATTTGGATTAATTGGAGATTCACTAATATCAATTACACCTGTATTTTCATCAATAAACAATACGTTTTTCCAAGTTTTTCCTCCATCAAAAGTTTTAAAAATTCCGCGTTCTTTATTTGGTGAGTATAAATGCCCAATTACAGCAACTACAACTTCATTTGGATTATTTTTATTGATAATAATTTTACCAATATGATGCGAATTATTTAAGCCGACATTTTCCCAAGTTTTACCTTTGTCGTTACTTTTTAAAACTCCAATTCCTGCATACGATGAACGTGAAGAATTGCTTTCGCCAGTTCCAATCCAAATGGTTCCTTTTTGCCAATCTACTGCTATTGCTCCCATATTTTGAGTTGGAGCGTTGTTGGTAACACAAGTAAATGTTGTGCCGTTATTATTGGTGTACCATAATCCACCAGAGGCATACGCTGCATAAAATTCGGTAGTTTTGTTTGGATTTACAGCAACGGCTACAATTCTACCACTCATTATTGATGGTCCAATATTGGTAAACGGAACATTTTGAATACGATTAGTTTGTGCATTACCAATAAAAATAAGAAAGAAAGTAAAAACTAAAGGGAATATTTTTTTCATTTTTTGCAACATAAAACGGTTATTAATTTGCTTATTCTTCAAATTTAAAAATAATCAACTAGTTTTAATAAGATTTAGGTTAAATTGTATTTTAGGTAAGCACCAAAAAAGGCGTTTTATTAGTATATTTTAAATTAGCATTGTTTGGCCTAAATAGTAATTGTTCAATTAAATTTAGGTTTTTTGCGGCAGTTACAATTAAATCAGCATTATTTTCTTCAATAAATTCATCTAAAGCTACTGCTAAATTAGTGTTGATTTTTGTGCTAAAATTATGAGGAACATTTTTAAAATAATCATGAAGTGTTTCTTTATTCCATTGTTGATCTTTATTTATAGTTTTTTTTGTTTTAGAAAGATATAAAAAGTGGAATTTTGATTTTTTAAATGGTTTATTTTTTCTTAAATCAAAGGTTAATTTTGCTTCTAAAAAGTTGGTAAATTCAGTGGCAAATACTACATTATCATATTCTGAATAATTTGCGGTATTAGGAATTACCATAATATCACAAGGTACTTTTGTAATTAACTCTTCTGAAATATGATTGCTATTTTTTATTTTTTTTGAAGTTAAATCATTAGTGCCAATTATTATTAAATCAATGTTATTTGCTTTTAACTGTTCCTTAGTAGCTAAAACTATATTTCTATTATCTTTAATAATATTAAAAGTATGTTTTTTATTAATATCAGCGTTTTTAATCTTATTCAATAACAAATCTAATTCTTCATCAGAATTCGCCTTGTTTTTAAAATTTAAATATTCATTTGTACTACTTATATTTTTTAAGATAAAAAAATGAATGGTTTTATCTTTAAAAAGATTAAGTGTATAAACAATTGAATTCCAAGAGTTATAAGAAAAATCTGTTAAAATTAATATATTTTTCATCTGCATAAGTAACATGCAAACATAGATAAAGACCTCCTAAATTTTTATGACAGAAATCAGTATTACAACAACTTAACTTTATTAAAATAATTTTAATATATGGATGCTAACTTATCAAGATTTAGAATTCTAATATTTCTTCCTTCAATTTCCAAAATTCCTTCTTTTTTAAAATTGGTAAGTGTTCTAATTAAACTTTCGGTGGCTACACCTGCTACGCTTGCCAAATCTCGTCTAGAAATATTAATTTTATCTGTTGGTTTATAAGCCATTTTATTAGCGAATTTTATAATAGTTTTTGCCGTTTTTCGTCTAATAGAACCATATGCCATTTCCATAAGTTGCTCCTTAATTTCTGTTAGGTTTTCATTTATAAATTTTAATATTTGAAGGTATAGTATATGGTTTGCGTCTAAAATTTTCACTAAAGTAGCTTTAGAAATATAGACAACCTCTGTTTTTTCCATAGCCATTGTTGCTTCATAATTAGGCATATTATCTGAAGCTATTGAAAAACCGAAAAAATCATCATCACTATATATATTTAGAATGAGTTCTTTTCCAAATTCATCTATTTTAAAACTTTTTACATTGCCTTTATAAATTAGATAAACATCGTTACAAAATTGTCCTTCTCTATAAATGAGTGCTCCTTTTTCAAAAATTTTGGTAGTTCCAAAATCACAAAAATAATTTTTAAGTTCTTCAATAGAGTTTATGTGGTCGTAATTATTTTTATCTTTATCTTCATCTACCTTTTTATATTCATTTTCATTTAATAATGCTGCTTTTGCCAATCGGCTTTCAATAGCACTTATCAATAATTCTTCACTCACTGGTTTGGTTAAATAATCATCAGCACCTAAATCCATTCCTTTACGAACTTCGGAAAGTTCAGTTTTTGCAGACATAAAAATAAAAGGAATACGTTGTGTGGTTTTATTAGAACTTAAAATTTCTAGTACTTTATAACCATCCATTTCTGGCATCATTATATCACAAATAATTAAATTTGGCTGTACTAATTTTGCTAATTCAACGCCTTTTTTCCCATTTGCAGCTGTAACCACTTCATAATTTTCTAATTCAAGAATTTCAGCTGTAGTTTCACGTAATGTGGTATCATCTTCAATTAATAATATTCTTTTCATTATTCTTTAATTAATGGTAGTTTAACAGTAAAAGTAGTCCCTAAATTTTTTGCACTTTTAAAAGAAATATCTCCTCCAAATTTATCAACGTGACCTTTTACAATATTTAATCCTATCCCTGTACCTTGTAATGTTAGTACATTTTCTGCTCTAAAATAACGTTCAAAAATATGATTTTGTTCTTCTACTGGTATTCCTATTCCTTCATCTTTAATTTGTAGAATTAACCAATTGTTTTTCAACTTAATTTCAATTTCAATGGTGCTATTTTCTTTTGAATATTTTATTGCATTATGCAATAAATTAGACATGATTAGTTCAATTATTTTTTCGTCATGATATAAGTCTATTTCATCAATATTTGTAGGATAAATAATTCGTTGTCCTACTTTTAATAATAAATTAGCGTTATAAATAACTTCATTTACAACTTTGCTTAATTTAAAATGATTTAACTTATAATTTTCCTTTCCTGATTCTAACCTTTCCATAGATAAAAATTCGGATAAAATTCGGTTTAAGTATTCTACCTTATTTTTTATAGTTCCTAAATGTTTTTCTCGGTTAGGTTGCATTTCGGTTTTAGCATACTTACCTACCAAAATAGCTGCGTTTAAAATACCACTTAATGGCGTTTTAAATTCATGAGAAACAAGTGATAAAAATTTAGTTTTTAACTCGTTTAAATCCTTTTCTTTTTTTAATGCTTTCTTTAATTTTTTTTCGGCTTTATTTCTTTTTACAATCTCTTCTTTTAAATGGTTAACAGTTTTATTTAACTCTTGAGTTCTAAGATCAATTTTTTGCTCTAACTCAGTATTTAATTTTTTTATTTTTAGCTCTGCATCCTTTCTAATTGTAATATCAACAACCATTGCCATTACATATTTTTTAGTTCCAAATTCAAAAGGGTTTAAACCAATTTCAACTGGAATCATTTTTCCGTTTTTGTGAGTTCCAAGCAAATCGCTACTTTGCCCCATTTTTCTTTGAGAGGAATTTTTATAATACTTATCAAAATAAGAATTATGTTTTTTGTGATAATTTACTGGAATTAAAATACTTAACGGCTGATTGCGAAGTTTATCTTTTTCATAACCAAACATTTTCTCGGTAGCAGAATTTGTGATTACAATAGTTTGATTTTCATCAACTACTACAACACCTTCCGTAACCGCTTCAAATAAAACATTGAAAACATATTCGTTTTCATAAAACAAATTAAACAATCTTATGTATTTTAGTTAATAGTAATTCCGAAAATACTAAATTATAAACATTTTAAGGGTGTTATTAAAATAATTATTAATACGTTTTTGTCATTGTTAAAGGAACAGCAATAATGAAATCTGCTTTTAATTTATTTTCATCATCTAACTTTTTAACATTATTCTGTTCTACAACACTTACTGTAATAATTTTTAAATTAGCATTTGCTTCTTTTAAATACCAATTAATACCTTCATAATCATCGGAATGGTATGAGCCATTATAATGTAAAAATAATTCATTATCCTTTTTATTTTTAAGAATAAAATAGGCCATTGTTGCATCTTTTAAAGCTTGTGCTTTTGGAGAATTTTCAGTAGCATGATCTCCTAACATTTCTTTAAATTTTACATAACCAGGTAAAGTTGAATCATATTTAATAGGTAAAGGAGCAATCCATAATTTTTCTCCATCGGTAATACTATCTAGCACTTCAAATCCATTTTTATACACCTTTCTTGCATATCTACGTGGTGTATTTGTAGCTATAAACGCTAGTTTATTTTTTTTAGCAAAATCAACTAATGGTTTATAATCCGTTTTATAATTTCTCCATAACCTCGCTAAGGTATCTAATCCTTTTTGACTAATGCTATCTAGAAGGTAATCATTTAAAGCTATTTGATTATCTGCTTCAAACATTTCTGCTCCTAGTGTAAGTTTCCTTGTTTTATTTAAATCTATTGTTGCATCTAATTGTAACCAATGTACAATTGGGTTATCATGATATTCTCCAAATAAAATAACATCTGCTTTCTCCATTTTTTTTATCATACTTTTATAAGAAACTTTACGCCCTTTAGCATTGTATAACTTATATGCAGGTTTGTTTTGACCGAAAAAATTAAAGGTTATTAAAAAAACGAATATTAAAGTGTTAATTTTTCTCATAAATACTATTGGTTTATTAGATTGGTAGTTCACAAATTTATAACTTTGTTACAAATAATTACCATTTTGTTTGTTTTTAATAAAATGTATTTGTTTTAAAGTATAACTTTTAACTGATATTTAATTTCTTATAATTTTAGAAATCAATAATATAAACCTAACTATCATGAAATACGATCCAATTAACAATCAACTTTTTATTAAAAACAGAGCAAAGTTTACAGCTCAAATGAAACCAAAATCTATTGCTGTTTTTAACTCAAATGATATTTTTACTACTGGTGCAGATAGCACCTTGCCATTTGAACAACACCGAGATATTTTTTATTTAAGTGGTATTGACCAAGAAGAAAGTATTTTACTTTTATTCCCTGATGCCATTGATCCAAAACACAGAGAAATTTTATTTGTAACTGAAACAAATAAACATATTGCCATTTGGTACGGAGCAAAATATTCTAAAGAAGAAGCTTCTAAAGTTTCAGGAATAAAAACAGTGTATTGGTTACAAGAATTTGATAAAGTTTTTTATGATTTAATGACTGAGGCTGATACAATATACTTTAATACAAACGAGCATTATCGCCAAGCTGAAGAGTTAGAATCTCGTGAAGATCGTTTTATAAAAATGTGTAAAGCAAAATATCCTGCTCATAAATGGGAAAAAAGCAATCAAATTTTACAAGGATTACGTGGAGTTAAAGAACCTGAAGAACTTGAAATTATTCAACACGCATGTGATATTACTGAAAAAGGATTAAGACGAATTTTACCTTTTGTAAAGCCTGGCATTATGGAATATGAAATTGAAGCCGAATACATGCATGAATTTTTAAGAAATCGTTCCGATGGTATGGCTTACACACCAATTATTGCTTCAGGGTACAGTGCTTGTGTTTTACATTATATTGAAAATAACAAAGAATGTAAAGATGGTGATATGCTGTTAATGGATGTAGGCTCAAAATACGCTAATTATTCTAGTGATATGACAAGAACAATTCCTGTAAACGGACGGTTTTCAGACAGACAAAAAGCGGTTTACAACGCTGTTTTACGTGTAAAAAAAGCAGCAACAAAAATGTTAGCTCCAGGAGTTTTATGGGCTGAATATCAAGCTGAAGTTGGTAAATTAATGCAATCTGAATTACTAGGATTAGGTTTATTAGATAAAGCAGATATTCAAAATGAAGATCCTAATTGGCCTGCTTACAAAAAATATTTTATGCACGGAACCTCACATCATATGGGATTAGATACACACGATTATGGAGCTTTAAAAACACCAATGAAAGCTAATATGGTATTTACAGTAGAGCCAGGAATTTATATACCTGAAGAAAATATGGGAATTAGAATTGAAGATGATGTAGTTGTTCAAAAAAATGGAGAACCTTTTAACTTAATGAGAAATATTCCTATTGAAGTTGAAGAAATTGAAGATTTAATGAATTCATAACCAATAATTATATATTAAGTAAAAAGCCCACTATAAACGGGCTTTTTTAGTTAACAAACCTAATAATTACGCAATTACACTATTTTCAAAAACATAACTATTTAAATTTTTAAGCACTTTTATTTTATCTTTAGTATTTACCAATAACGAAATATTATTTTCACTTCCACCATAAGAAATCATCCTAATTGAAAAGTCTTGCAATACATTAAATAAACAATGTGTTTTACTATGATTTACAATGGAATGCCCAACCAAACAAATAATACTTTGATTTTGATCAACTTCAACTGAAGCAAACTTTTCCAACTCTTCAGTAATCGCATTTAAAAACGTAATATTATCAATAGTTAATGAAACCGCTATTTCAGAAGTTGTAATCATATCAATAGGGGTTTCATATTTTTCAAAAATTTCAAACACCTTTTTTAAAAACCCATAAGCTAATAACATTCTTGCAGATTTAATTTTTATAGCTGTAATACCATCTTTAGCAGCAATAGCTTTTATGCCTTCATCGGTAACTTTATTATTAATTAAAGTACCTTGTCGTTCTGGTCTCATCGTATGTTTTAATCTAACAGGAATATTAGCCGTTCTGGCTGGCATTACCGTCTGCGGATGTAAAATTCTAGCTCCAAAATAAGCTAGCTCGGCTGCTTCTTCGTATGATAAATTAGAAATTGCCTGAGTGTTTTCTACAAACCTTGGATCATTGTTATGCATGCCATCAATATCTGTCCAAATTTGAACTTCATCAGCATTAATGGCTGCACCAATAATTGTGGCAGAATAATCACTTCCTCCTCGTTGTAAATTTGCGATATTTCCATCAGCATCTAAGCAAATAAACCCTTGAGTTATATAAATATCGGCTGGTAAATTTTCACTAATAATTCTATTTAAATTTTGTTGAATGTAAAAATTATCAGGTTCATTTAAACGATCAATTCTCATAAATTCCAAAGCTGGTAATAACTGTGCTTTTACACCTTGTTGAACTAAATATTTTGTAAAAATAAAAGTAGAAAGTAGTTCTCCTTGAGCCACTATAGTACTATATAACAATTCATTATAAACTTTAGAAGTGATTTGAAGAAGCTTACTAAAAATGCTATCTACATAAATAGTAACTTGTTGTTTTATAGTACTATTTTCAAATAAACTTTCTACTACTTGTCTGTATTTTTTTGAAAGTAATAGTATTGTTTTATTGGCAATTTCAACATCTTTATTTTTAATAGCATCAGCTATTTCAACCAAAGTATTTGTAGTACCTGACATGGCAGAAAGAACCACAATTTTTTTCTCTCCATCTACAATAATTTTAGTAACACTTTTTATATTTTGAATGTTTCCAACGGAGGTACCACCAAATTTTAATACTTTCATTTCTAATAATTTAATAGCAAAATTAGAACGATTTTAAACTTTGTGTAAATATTTAAAAATAATGTTCTAATTTTACACAAATCGTTAACTATTTAACAAATGAAAACTATTGCTACTTGTGTTGAAGAAATTTTAATTTCTCAACCTTTTTTAGAAGATGCTTTATCTCGTAATATTTTAAATTTTAGTGCTTTAGCAGAAGAATTACGGGAGCCTATTTCTAAAATGTTACGAAAACATGTAAAATCTGGAGCCATTATGATGGCATTACGACGCTATAGTCCACCTAAAGAAATGGCGAATAAAATTAAATTAAATAAAGTGCTTCAAAATTTGGGAGATATTACGGTTCGTTCTGATTTGTCTGACTACACCTTCAAAAACTCTCCTACTTTAATTCAAAGTCATTTAAAAATGCTAGAAGTAATAAAAAACAAATCTAATGCTTTTTTTACTTTTACTCGTGGAGTACATGAAAGTAACGTATTAATTTCTACATCATTAAAAAAACAAATAGAAGAAAGTTATAAAAATGAATTATGGACAAGTGTTAAAGATGATTTATCAGGAATTACCATAGGTTTACCAGATGAAAACACTAAAATCGCCGGATTATATTATCAGTTTTTTAAGCGATTAGCTTGGGAAGGCATCGCCTTATATGAAGTAGTTTCTACCACCAATGAATTCACCATTTTGGTCGAAGATGATGTAGTTAACAAAGCTTTTTCAGCCGTAAAAAGTTTGAAAAATTAGCTTTTATCTATGAATATTCTTGTTAAAAATACTCACATAAGCTTTGAGGTAATTGGAAAAGGAAGTGCAGTAGTATTACTGCATGGTTTTTTGGAATCTAGTTTAATGTGGAAAGATATTATTTCTATTTTATCTAAAAAATACAAGGTGATTACTATTGATTTATTAGGTCACGGTGCTACTGAAAATCATGGATATATTCACACAATGAATGATCAGGCTGAAGTTGTTAAGACTGTACTAAATCATTTAGGATTAAGAAGATATATTTTAATTGGTCATAGTATGGGCGGTTATGTTGCTTTAGCTTTCGCCCAATCATACTCTAAAAATGTAAAAGGAATTTTCTTGTTAAATTCAACGGCATTACCCGATACTAAAGAGAAAAAAATAAACAGAAATAGAGCAATTAAAGCGGTTAAAGAAAATTATAAATCTTTTGTCAGAATTGCTGTTCCGATGCTATTTTCCGATAAAAATAAAACTATTTACAAGAAAGAAATACAAGAAGGAATATTAGATGCGTTACGGATGAATTCTCAAGGAATAATTGCTTCATTAGAAGGAATGAAAATTCGTAAAAACTTGACAAAGTTATATACTTCTTCAAATTTTCCAATTCATATGATTATTAGCAAACAAGATCCTGCATTAGATTATAATGCTCTAATTAGTCAAACTAAAAACACCAAAGTAACTACAAGCGAATTACCGGATGGGCATATGAGTTATATTGAAAATAAAATTGAAGTAATTAAACTAATTTCTAACTTTCTAAAAAGTTGCTATTAATCAACTATTTATAACTCGTTGTGCATTTTGATTCTTTAAACATACTATTAACCTGAGTTCGACCTAAGGATTTACTTTAAATAACTAAAAATCAAAATGTCATTGCGAAAATTATAAATGTAGTGCCATAATTTGAAGTAATCTTTTCATAAAAATGAGATTGCTTCCTCATTTCGCTTTGCTTCATTCATCGCAATGACGTAGCTTGTTGATTTTCAACCCGGTATTTATTTTCTTACATCGAACTCAGGTTATTACTAATTACGGACATACAAACTAATTATTATAATTGTTAAAAAGAAATATTTTTAGAATTTTAATTTTAATACTGCGTTAAGGATTGAAGTAATTGTTTGAGCTCTTTTTTTGCTTTTTTCTGCAAAAAAAAGCGAGTACTGAAAGCCAGACATTTACGAAAGTAAATGAAACGCCCAAAAAAAGAAACATATCTTAACAAACTCCATTTGAAATTATTAAATTTGCACTTTCTTTTTAATAAAAAATAAAAATGTACAGAACACATTCTAACGGAGAATTACGTTTGGAAAACCTTGGCGAGCAAGTGATTTTAGCTGGTTGGGTTCAAAAAATTAGGGATAAAGGATTTATGGTTTGGGTAGATTTGCGTGATAGATACGGAATTACTCAGCTTATTTTTGATGAAGATCGTACTTCAAAAGTACTTATAGAACAGGCAAAAGCTTTAGGAAGGGAGTTTGTAATACAGGTGAAAGGGGAAGTAATAGAGCGTGTTTCAAAAAATAAAAACATTCCAACAGGTGAAATTGAAATTTTAGTTAAAGAACTAAAAATATTAAATAAATCTGAAGTTCCTCCATTTACCATTGAAGATAAAACAGATGGTGGCGATGAATTAAGAATGAAATACAGGTATTTAGATATTAGAAGAAATCCTGTAAAAAACAACTTAATTTTTAGACATAAAGTTGCTATGGAAGTTCGAAAATATCTTTCTGACGAAGGATTTATTGAAGTAGAAACTCCTGTTTTAATAAAATCTACACCAGAAGGTGCACGTGATTTTGTAGTGCCAAGTAGAATGAATAAAGGTCAATTTTACGCATTGCCACAATCGCCTCAAACTTTTAAACAATTATTAATGGTTGGCGGAATGGATAAGTATTTCCAAATTGTAAAATGTTTTAGAGATGAAGATTTAAGAGCTGACAGGCAACCTGAATTTACACAAATTGACTGTGAAATGGCTTTTGTTGAACAAGAAGATATCCTAAATACTTTTGAAGGCTTAACAAAACATTTATTAAAAGAGATAAAAGGAATTGATATTGATAAATTCCCTAGAATGACCTACAATGAAGCAATGAAACGCTATGGAAATGACAAGCCAGATATTAGATTTGGAATGGAGTTTGGTGAATTAAATGAAGTGGCAAAACATAAAGATTTTGGTGTTTTTAATAATGCTGAACTGGTAGTTGGTATTGCTGTTCCTGGTGGAAACTCATATAGCAGAAAAGATATTGATAAATTAATTGAATGGGTAAAACGACCTCAAGTTGGTGCTTTAGGGATGGTTTATGTTCGTTGTAATGAAGATGGCAGTTTTAAATCATCGGTTGATAAATTTTATAATCAAAATGATTTAGCTAATTGGGCAAAAGTGACTAATGCTAAAGCTGGTGATTTAATTTGCGTATTATCGGGTACTGCAACTAAAGTTAGACCTCAATTAAGTGCGTTACGAATGGAAATGGCAACACGATTAGGATTAAGAAATCCCAAAGAATTTGCTCCGTTATGGATAACCGATTTCCCTTTACTAGAATGGGATGAAGAAACTGAGCGATACCATGCAATGCACCACCCATTTACTTCTCCAAAAATTGAAGATATTGAACTATTAGATACTAATCCTGGGAAAGTAAGAGCAAATGCTTATGATTTAGTGTTAAACGGAAATGAAATTGGAGGAGGTTCCATTCGTATTCATGATAAAAAAATGCAAGCACTAATGTTTAAACATCTAGGATTTACTCCTGAAAAAGCAACGGAACAATTTGGATTTTTAATGAATGCCTTTGAATATGGTGCACCACCACATGGCGGACTTGCCTTTGGATTAGATAGATTGGTTGCTATTTTAGGCGGACAAGAAACTATTAGAGATTTTATAGCTTTTCCTAAAAATAATAAAGGTAGAGATGTTATGATTGACGCACCTTCTGCTATTGATGAAGAGCAATTAAAAGAATTAAATTTGAAAATAAATTTATAACATAACAAAAAAGCTATGAAAGTTAAAGTCCATAAAAAACTAAATGAGTTAGCTGCTACCGCCATTTGTGGGAATGATATAAGCTCTTCCGTTTTATATGTTTCTGCATTAGCAATTGCCTTTGCGGGTCAATATGCTTGGATAACACTTTTAATAGTTTCTTTCGTATTATTTTTATTTAGAAAAATATATGGGGAAGTGGTTGGTGCATTACCTTTAAATGGAGGTGCTTATAATGCATTATTAAATACAACTAGTAAAAGCATGGCTTCTTTTGCCGCTGCTTTAACGTTGTTGTCTTATATGGCAACTGCCGTAATATCAGCAAATGAAGCAATTCATTATTTACATCACTTAATTCCTTCATTACCTATAATTATTGGAACAACTGTTTTATTGGGTATTTTTGCTGTTTTAACTATTGGAGGAATAACAGAATCTGCTAAAGTGGCCATTGGAATATTTTTATTCCATTTATTTTCATTAATAATTTTAAGTGGATTTATTATTTATTATTTTTCCTATAATGGTATTGAAACATTTTTTCAGAACTGGCATTTACCTACTTCAGAAGGTGGTATTACTAATGCTATATTTTTAGGATTTGCCGCATCTATGTTAGGTGTTTCTGGGTTTGAAAGTTCTGCAAATTTTGTAGAAGAACAAGAAAAAGGTGTTTTTCCTAAAACCTTACGTAATATGTGGGCTGTGGTTAGTATAATTAACCCATTAATGGCAATTTTTGCATTGACTATTTTTTCTGTCTCTGTTTTGCAAAGTGACGCTTACCAAAATACATTATTAATAGAAATGGCATCTCACGTTGGTGGAAAATGGGTAGCTGTTTTAATTTCAATTGATGCTTTTTTAGTACTAAGTGGTGCAGTTTTAACTAGTTTCGTTGGCGTTTCTGGATTATTAGAACGTATGACTTTAGATAGAATTATGCCTCAATTTTTCTTAAAAAAGAACAAAAAAGGAAGCTCATATCGCATTATTTTAATGTTTTTCTTTTTATCAATTTCAGTATTATTAATAACCAATGGAAATGTAAAATTATTAGCAGGCGTTTATACTATTTCTTTTTTATCGGTAATGATTTTATTTGGAATTGGTAATATTTTATTAAAAGTTAAACGGAATAAATTGCCTCGTCCTGAAAAGGCTTCTTGGTTCTCTGTACTTATTGCTATATTAGCTGTAGGCATTGCTTTAATTGGTAATTTAGTAATGAAACCAAAAGATGGTTTACCAAGTAATTTAATAATTTTTCTAGATTATTTTATCCCAACTATTTTGTTTATCATAATTATGCTAAATAGAACTGTTTTATTGAACTTTTTATTGAATGCAATGCATACTATTTTTGACCCTGTTCGAAATTTTGTATTAAAAATCGATAAAAAAATTCTTCAAACTATTGATAAAATTAATGACCAAGAGTTTGTGTTTTTCACAAAAGGAGATAAACTTTCTACTTTAAATAAAGTAATGTTATACATTTTAAAAAATGAGCATACTAAAAAACTTAAAATTGTTATTGTTTTAGATAAAGGACAAGAAATGCCTGAAAATTTGCCTCAAGAAATTGAGTTTTTAGATAGAGAATATCCTGAAATAGATATTGAGTTTTTAAGTGTTCCTGGGAAATTTAATCCTAAATTAATTAAAGAACTTTCAAAAAAATGGAATATTCCAATAAACTTTATGTTTATAGGTTCTCCAAGTGATAAATTTCCATATAAAGTAGAAGAATTAGGTGGTGTTAGATTAATTATATAATGAAAAGAGTACAATCAAAATCGTTTTTTATAAAATTTTTAAAATGGAGATATGCACATATTTCTAACAAGCAGTTTATAACCTTAGCTAGTGCAATAATTGGTTTTATGGCTGGATTAGGTGCTGTATTAATAAAAAATGCAACACACTTTATACAAAATTTATTAGAGGGAAAATTTATAAAAGATATCCATCAGGCTTTTTATTTTATTTTTCCTACCATAGGTTTATTAATGGTAGTTTTAATAATTAAATACATTGTCAAGAAAAAAATAGGACATGGTATTCCATCAACACTCTATGCTATTTCTAAATTAAAAGGAATTATGCCAAGCCACCAAATGTGGGGCTCAATTTTAACCGCTCCTTTAACTGTTGGTTTTGGTGGTTCTGTTGGATTAGAAGGCCCTACAGTTGCAACAGGTGCTGCTTTGGGTTCAAACTTTGCCAGAATGTTTCATCTAAACCAAACTACACGAACTTTATTAGTTGGTGCTGCTGCTGCAGGAGCAATGTCTTCAATATTTAAAGCTCCTATTGCTGGAATTGTTTTTGCTGTAGAGATTTTTAGCTTAGAATTGACTCTAGCTTCTATGATTCCTCTATTATTAGCTTCTATTACTGCAATTTTAACCTCCTATTTCTTTTTAGGTGATGATGTTTTGCTTCACTTTCAATTACAAGATAAATTTCAACTAAACGATGTTATTTTTTATATTTTATTAGGAGTTTGCACCGCGGGTTTATCTATATATTTTAGCAAAGCTTATTTTAAAATCGGAGATTTTTTTAAACGATTTAAAAGTCCTTATCAAAAATTATTAATAGGAGGTTTATCCTTAGGAATTATCGTTTATTTTATTCCCCCATTATTTGGGGAAGGTTATGAAACTGTTAATAACATTTTAAAGGGAAATGTTGGAAATATTCTTGTAAATAACATTTTAAATGTTCAATTAAGTAATATTTGGACCATAATAGCACTTCTTGTTGGATTAATGTTATTAAAAGTTATTGCAATGTCACTCACTTTTAGTGCAGGAGGAATTGGAGGTGTTTTTGCACCAACACTGTTTACCGGAAGTATTTCAGGCTTTGTTTTTGCTATGATTATTAACCAAACTAATTTAGTTAGCCACCAATTATCACTCACAAATTTCGCAATGGTTGGTATGGCTGGCTTAATGTCTGGTGTTTTACAAGCTCCTTTAACTGCCATTTTTTTAATCGCTGAAATTACAGGAGGTTATGAACTTTTTGTACCTTTAATGATTGTTGCTTCAATTTCTTTTTTAATTTCTCGTATTTATACACCTTATAATATTTATGCCGCGGAATTGGCTAAAAAGGGTCAGTTAATTACGCATAACAAAGACAAAAATGTATTGATGATGTTGGATATAAATAAAGTTATAGAAACTGATTTTATACCTGTAAATCCAAGTATGTATTTAGGTGAAATTGTACATAATGCTATTATAAATTCTAAACGCAACCATTTTCCTGTTGTAAGTGAAGATGGTGAATTTTTAGGAGTGATTAGATTAGATGACATTAGAAGTATTATGTTCAATACAGCACTTTATGATAAAGTAAAAGTAGAAGATTTAGCTCATGGAGAACCAGAAATAATTGATTTTGATACTGATTCTATGGAAATAATTATGGAAAAATTTAAAACCACCAGTGCCTGGAATTTGCCTGTTATTAAAAATGGTAAGTATTATGGTTATATTTCTAGGTCAAGATTAATGACTGCCTATCGTAGAAAATTAATTCAGGTTACTGCATAGTAAAATTTTAGAAATTTATGAGATGAAAAAACTATTAATCATTCTTTTTATAATTATCCTAAGTATTTTAGGATATGGATTTTATCTTAAAAATTATGGAGGAGATAATTCGGAATTAATCATTGGAATTGGAGTGGTATTAACTGCCTTTATTTTAATGCCTTTATTTATTTATCACCGATATAAAGATAAAGATATGAAAAACTTTCAATTCAAAAACTTTAGGGAGGAACTTGAAAAATTTCATGAAAAAGAAGAAGGGAAAAAGTTTTAATTCAAATTTCGCTTTTCAATAAAAAACTGTTTTAGCAATAAACTACATTCTTCTTCTAAAACTCCTCCAACTACTTTTGTTTTTGGATGTAATTTTATATTAGATGACCTAAATCCACGTGCTTTATCCTTAGCTCCGTACACAATTTTACCAAGTTGTGCCCAATAACTTGCACCTGCACACATTTGGCAAGGTTCTAAGGTTACATATAACGTGCATTTTGTTAAATATTTTCCGCCCAAATAATCAGATGCCGCAGTAAAAGCTTGCATTTCTGCATGGGCCGTTACATCATTTAGGGTTTCCACTAAATTATGAGCTCTAGCAATTATTTGGTTATTCATAACAATAATAGCTCCAATAGGAACTTCATTTTTACTAAGTGCCAAGTTTGCTTCTTGCAAAGCTCGTTTCATAAAATATTCATCATTATAAGGTACTATCATTTTTCAAAAGTAAAATTTTTTACAACATCCAACACTAAAATATTGTAGTTTTGCCTCTGTGGAAATAAATTTATTGTCTCATATTAATAATCCAGCTGATTTAAGAAAGTTATCTAAAAATCAATTACCTAAAGTTGCTCAAGAATTACGGAAATTTATTATTGATATTGTGGCAACCAAAGAAGGGCATTTAGGAGCCAGTTTAGGTGTGGTAGAATTAACCATTGCTTTGCATTATGTATTTAACACGCCAAATGATTTATTAATTTGGGATGTTGGCCATCAAGCTTACGGACATAAAATTTTAACTGGTAGAAGCAAAATCTTTGATACTAATAGACAATTTGGTGGAATTTCAGGTTTTCCAAAACGTGATGAAAGTATTTATGATGCATTTGGAACAGGGCATTCCTCAACTTCCATTTCAGCAGCTTTAGGAATGGCAATTGCTTCAAAAATAAAGGGTGATTTTAAAAAACAACATGTTGCAGTTATTGGCGATGCTTCAATAGCAAGCGGGATAGCTTTTGAAGGTTTAAATCATGCAGGTGTAACCGATGCTAATATTTTAATTATTTTAAATGATAATAGCATGGGAATTGACCCAAGTGTTGGTGCTTTAAAAAACTATTTTACTACTATAAAAGCTGGAAAAAAAGTTAGGAAAAATAATATTATTGAAGCTTTAAATTTTAATTATTCTGGTCCAATTGACGGGCATAATTTAGATAGTTTAGTAACAGAACTAGAACGGCTAAAAACTATAAAAGGTCCAAAATTTTTGCACATTATAACAACTAAAGGTAAAGGTTTACAAAAAGCAGAAGAAAATCAGGTAAAATACCATGCTCCCGGGAAATTTAATAAAAATACAGGAGAATTAATTATCCAAAAAAAAGTACCTCAATCACCAAAATATCAAGATGTTTTTGGCGAAACTATTTTAGAATTGGCAAAAAAAAATCCTAAAATAGTTGGAATAACACCTGCAATGCCAACCGGTAGTTCCTTAAAGTTAATGTTATACGAAATTCCTGACAGAGCTTTTGATGTAGGAATTGCAGAACAACACGCAGTAACTTTAGCTGCCGGAATGGCGACACAAGGACTAATACCTTTTTGTACCATCTATTCTACTTTTTTACAACGTGCTTACGATCAGGTAATTCACGATGTGGCTTTACAAAATCTGCCCGTAATTTTTTGTATTGATAGAGCTGGTTTAGTTGGTGAAGATGGAGCTACACACCATGGCGTTTTTGATATTGCTTATTTACGATGTATCCCAAATTTGGTGATTTTTGCTCCTTTAAATGAGTTTGAATTACGGAATATGTTATACACTGTTCAATTAGGGCTGGATTTCCCTATTGCTATTCGCTACCCACGTGGGAGAGCTACATCAATAGATTGGAAAAAACCATTTACTAAAATACCTTTTTTTAAGGGAGAGTGTATCACCGAAGGAACTGACATTGCTATTTTAAGCATTGGAAGTATTGGCAATAAAATAATTAAAATTCAAAATAAGCTCCCTAAAAATAAAATTGCTCACTATAATATGCGATTTGTAAAGCCTTTAGACGAAACTTTATTACATATTATTTTTAAAACTTTCAAAACCGTTATTACTATAGAAGATGGCGTAATAACTGGCGGGTTTGGAAGTGCAATATTAGAATTTTCTGCTTTAAATAATTACCATAATACTACCATAAAAATATTGGGAATACCTGATAAATTTATAGAACATGGCAAAACTTCTAAATTATTTGAGTCTATTAATTTATCCGAAAACGATATTTTAAATTATTTAAACTCTTTAAAATAAATCGGTCTATTTATTGTTTAAACAAAATAAAATTTAGAATTACTTTTCTTTTTTATATGCTATTTTATAACTATTAATAACAGGCTTTAACTACCTTTTTAAAAAACAAAAAAGAGGGAAAATCCCTCTTTTTTATCTCTTTAAAAAACTTATTATTTTATGATAATTTTTTTACTTCCCTGCATATTATTAGAACTTATTCTTAAAATATAAACTCCTGAAGATAAATGATTTGCATTTACCTGTTTTAAACCTAATGAATTAAAATCTAAATTAGTTTTATAAACTCTTTGTCCACTTATATTATACAACTCTATTGTTGTTTTTCCAATATAAGATTGAGATTTCACATTAAAGTTTCCATCCGAGACTGTTGGGAATACTGAAATTCCTGTTTTATTAAAAAATTCATCATCTACAGCCAAATTAGTTTCTACACTAAATTTAATTTGTTTTGCAGGCAAAAATCCACTTGTTGCATTAGTGATATCTACTTCAAAAAAGTCAGTAACTGAAACACTACTCGTATTTGTATAAGATATTTTACCATTATTAATGTCGTTTTGAGTAAAAGTAGATCCTAAAACTTGCTTAACTGGAGATCCATGAGGAGCTGATTTAAAAACATCACCATGTTGAGGTAATTCAGTAATCATAAATTGTTGATCAGTAGCTGTTGAACCTACACTACTTGCTTCAACATCGGTTTGAAGAATTGTATAAGTAGTATTTACCCCCACATGCATCAAATTATTTATTAATGAAGAATCGGTTATAGCTTGAGCTTTACATGTTTCCAAAGACCAACTATTAATGCTCCCAAAATCTCCATTATAATAATCTACCACTTTTAAAGTCCAACTCCCATTAGAATTTTTACCATTAAATGTAGACAATGGACTTGATGGTTTTATAATACCAACTACGGGCTGTGTACCACAAGTAATGGTAGAACCAGCATCATCAAATGTTACAGAAATATCGTCTTCGCCCGCACATTCTCTATTAAATAACACAACTTCAGTATTGTCTGGTGCAATTAATGAGATTACTAAATCCTGAATGTAAGTATGACTTATATCAATAGTAACATTAACATCACTAATGGTAATATTATTAGTTAAATTTATAATAGATTTTGCTGCTGCTCCAGGACTATTTGCTCCAACTCCATCAGGAATGGCTACTGCTATATTTTTAGAAGCTGAGGTACAATCATTTAATGGTACTGTATGAAAATTTTGTGTAGAAGAATAGCTTCCTGTAATACAAAAATTTGTTCCTCTAACTCTCCAGTAATATACTGTTGCTTCAGTAAAATTCGTTTTATTAGAGTATGAATTAGTAGCACTAGTACCAGACTCAACAATAGTGTTAAATGCTGGATCTGTAGCTATATCTATATCATACGATGTAGCTCCTAATGATGTATTCCAACTAAAAACAACTCCACTTATAGGTATATTTGTTGAATTATTTACTGGTAAAGAAGGAACTGTATTAGCAACTGTAGCTTCATTTACTTTTAAAACAATATCTTTTGATATTGTTTTTCCTCCACCAGTACCTGTAAGTGTTAATGTGTAATTTCCTGCTGTAACACTTCCTAAATTACTTATAGTTAGCGTAATTGAACTAGTTGTACTTATATTATTTGCACTAAAAGATGAAGTTGCACCTGTTGGTAAACCTGAAACTGAGAATAATGTTGAAGAAGCATAACCTCCTAAAGTTGTAAAATTAAAAGTATATACCGCATCTGCTGGTTTACAATTTTCAACTATACTATTAGTTGGAACAATTGTAAAAGTAGGATCTGTTGCATTTGTAAACTGCCCTGTAAAAGTTCCTCTACCATGAGTTGTTGCTAAAATACTATTATCTGCAGTTCGCAAGTCTAAATCCAAAACTTTAACATCTCTCATTCCGTTATTAGAACTTACCCAGTTTGGAGTATCTTCATTAAAATTTTTGGTAGACCAAATACCTAACTCTGTTCCTAAAATAACTTCGTTTGGTGCTAACGGATTTTGTAAAACACATTTCACTGGCATATCTGGTAAATCTCCTTCTTTATTTTTCCAAGTAGTTCCTCCATTTGAAGTAAACCAAACACTAGTTACTCCATAATTATGAAAAGTAACTATAATTTCATCTTCTGAAACTCCATATTCAATAGCTGAAATACTTCCAATAAATGAACTTCCTGAAATATTTTCCCAAGCAGGTGTAGCGTTTGCATTGGTTAGTTTTAAAAGTTTTCCATTATCTGTTCCAACTAATAATGTAGTTGAGGCAGTAGTAAATGGCGAAACCTTAAATGCGGTAGGTGAGCCATTTAACAAAGCATCACTTAACTGTGTTTTTATTGCACTAGTACTTCCTAATGCATAACGGTTAATTTGTTTTGTTGCTGTTGTAGATCCGTTAGAATACATGATATTTAAATTATGATCTAATGCGGCTTGTGAAATAAAATCGCCTTCATTACCATTTGTATCAATATCATAGCTTGAACTTGTCCCAGAATAAGGTAAACTTAAATAAGTATGATTACTATACACATAAGAAACTATCATATAATTACCATCTTTATCAATAGTACTGTACGCTCCATCACCCCCATTTACCAATATACTAGAATTTATCCCTGGAGATGCCCCATTAATAAATTGTGATCCGTTATCTTGAGCTCCTGCAACAATTAACTCATTAGAAGTACTTTGTCCGTAGCCTCCATAATAAAATTGAGTTACATTATAGTTTGTGTTCATTTCAGTAAACACATTTGATGTTGGTGCAGAAGATAAACTTGATGCATAATAAACTCCTCCATCACAACCAATAGCTACCTCATTACTAGCTCCTGGTCTAAACGTAAACGCATGTTGATCTGCATGAACAACAGAAAATGTACCAGTTATAGAACTATTCCATTTAGAAATTTGCTTCCATTTGCTTGCAACATTTGTAGTGGTTCCACTAGTGCTTCTAAATAAATCAATTCCACCCACATAAATTGTTTGGTCGTTATTTGGGTCAACTTCAATTACTAAATCGTAAAAATCTTGTCCTCGAGTAAAATCATTCGCAGGGATACCTGTATCCGCATCACTTGGCTTTGATAATTCTGTTACCGTTGCAAAACCATCTGTAGTACTATAAATATGAGGCCCATCGGTTGTAGTTCCTTGTGTTAACGCATATATTTTACCAGGATTAGAAACATTTGAAGAAACCGCTAATTCAACTCTGTTTGAATTAGCTAAAGGTGATGCTGCAGCTTCTGTCCAAGTAGCACCATCAGTTGAACTAAAGACTCTACCGCCACCACTAATACCGCTTCCTCCGATACCAGGAGTAGCAACCATTCCCATCCATAGTTTATTATCAGAACCTATTTCAAAATCATTAGGAATAAAATAGTAGGTTTTACTACTAAATGTAAACTGCATGTTTGTAGATTCAATTCTATTCCAATTTACTCCATTATCTGTACTTCTATATAAACCTGAGTTTTGTAGACCTAGCCAATCTGAAGGACTTGAAGAATCTCCATAAAGATGAGCTCCAACACCAATAAATATTTCTGTTGAAGTTCCATTATCCCAGGCTTGAATGCCGTTAATATAATAAAGCCCTGATAAAAAACTATTTGAACCGTTGAGGTCAAAAGAAGCTCCTCCTACCAATTGTACAGGTATATTTGTCCAATTTGCTCCACCATCGGTAGTTTTATAAACCCCGTTGCCTACAGCTGCACCAAAAGTATATTGTTCACCTGTACCAATATACCAAGTATTAGAATCTCTTGGATCTACGGTTATACAGGAAATATTCATATTACTTGGTACTCCTGAAACTAAAGTCCAAGTTGAAGCTACATTAGTAATATCTTGATTTACCCATAAACCACCGCTAACTCCACCTGCATAAACTTTTTTATTTGTTGCATCATTTGGGTCAAACAAAACGACTCTAGTTCTGCCTCCAACATTATTTGGACCTCTTTCAATCCAATCATTTCCAGCTGCTCCATCACCAGGAACTCTATTTGCATAGGATTTATTATGCAATTTTTTTTGTAGTTCTAAAATCTTATTAGGTTCTGGTCTTCCTGTTGCAGGATTCATTGTTAACTCCCATTCTCTCTCATAATATTTATTAGGAGGAATTCCAATCGCTAAGCGTTGTTCTTTTGTTAATTGTAGTGTTTTTTTAAATGGACTATTTAATAAGTATTGTTTATACTTCTTCGCTAAACTAACATTCTCTGATAATGTTGTTTTTAACTTAGATTTAAATAATGACGTTGTACTAATTTCAAATCCTACTGAAATTATAAATAAACCTAAAAATAGGTATAGTAATTTTTTTTTCATGATTATGTTAATATTTATATGTTATCCTTTTATTTTATGATATAACTGTAAAGCAAAACCATCTGATAAACTTGCTACAATATTACAAGTCGTTAAAACCCTGTTATACAATTGATTATGGTTTTTATTCGAAAAATCTGGCAATAAAGATAAAATTAATTTATCATAATTAGACTCTTTATCGTAAAATTTATTATTAATTGCAGTTAAAAAAACATCTAATAAATTTGAAATAACACTAAACCCAACTATTTCTTTTTCAACAACCTGCCTACTTTTATATATTTTTTCAACACTAATTTTAATTATATCATTTATTTGAGCTTCGTATTTACATTTATCCAATAAAGCGTACGGATAATTACCTTTTAAAATATCTGTTTCATTTTCTAAAAAAATATTTAAAGCTTCGTTTATTAAAGTTCCAATAGCCAATGCTCTTAAATAACTTAATCGGTCTTTTGTATTAGTAAGGTGATAATATTTTTCGGTATTAATAGTGTCTTTTACTAACTTAATTAAATATTCCAGTGCAAAATCTTCATCTATTAAACCTAAATTAATTCCATCTTCAAAATCGATAATAGTGTAACAAATATCATCCGCAGCTTCAACTAAAAACGCTAAAGGATGACGCTTAAAAGCAATATTACCATTTTTCCCTGATTTAATTAATCCCAACTCTTTAACTAAATCATTAAAAAAAGGAATTTCAGATTGAAATATTCCAAATTTTTTATCTGCAATATCATTAGTAGGTTTTTTTGGTAATGATTCTTTAGGATACTTCATAAATGCTCCTAAGGTAGCATACGACAAACGCAATCCGCCTAAAACGCCATCTCTATTTTCGGTTAAAATTTTAAATCCGTTAGCATTTCCTTCAAAATCTATTAAATCTTGCCATTGTTTATTGGTTAGTTGACTTTTAAATTTTTGTCCGTTTCCAAATTTAAAATATTCTCCAATAGCTTTTTCTCCACTATGCCCAAAAGGCGGATTCCCAATATCATGGGCTAAAGCTGCACTGGCAACAATAGCTCCAAAATCATTCATTTTATATCCTTTTTCAACCAAATTAGGATATTTTTTTAATAATTGTTCTCCAACAATTCTACCCAAAGAACGTGCAACAACACTTACCTCTAAACTGTGGGTTAATCGAGTATGCACAAAATCGGTTTTAGAAAGTGGTACAACCTGTGTTTTATCTTGTAAACTTCTAAATGAGTCAGAAAATATAATTCTATCATAATCTACTTCAAAACCTAAACGAGTTTCATCTTGGTCTTTTCTATTTCTTTTTTCTGTATCTCCAAATCGTTTTAAGGAAAGTAATTGTTCCCAGTTCATAAAGCTATATTTTAAGATGAGCAAGATACATTATTTTGAAGATAAATTATACTTAAAATAACCTAGTCTTAACATATTATTTACATTTACACTGTTTATTTGCACTAATAATTTTATACATATAAAAATGAAAAAATTTAAAAATTACATTCTGATTATGTTACTTTTAGCAAGTGTTATAACTTTTGCCCAAGAACAAGAAAAAAATAAAAATCCATTTTTATTTAAATGGGATAATGGTTTTAAACTTGAAAGTGCCGATAAAAATTTTAAGCTTAAATTCGGTGGTAGAATTATGGTTGATCACGCATTTTTTTCTCAAAATAACGATTTAAATACAGCATTAGGGAAATTAGAAACTAAAAACGGTACTGAATTTAGACGTGCACGTTTTTTTACTTCAGGAACCATTTATAAAAATGTAAATTTTAAATTACAAATTGATTTTGTAGGTGGAAAAGCTACATTAAAAGATGCCTATATGGGTATTAAAAAAATTCCTGTTTTTGGTAATATTAGAGTCGGTCATGTAAAAGAACCTTTTCGCTTTGATGCTTTAACTAGTAGTAAATATATTACTTTTATGGAACGTGCTTTACCTATTGATTTTATGCAGGAACGTGATAACGGTATTATTGCTTTTAACAATTTTTTAGATAATAAACTTTCTTTACAGGTAGGTTATTTTAGAAATCAATCTAATAATTCATCAGATTTAGCAGCTAATAACGGTTATGCCTTTACCACAAGAGCAACAACTTTAGCTTTTCAGAATAAAGAAAAAAATCAATTATTACATTTAGGTGTTGGCTATAGCCACCGAAATCCTGATACAAATAAATTTAGAATATCTTCAAAACCTGAAGCTCATTTAAGTAGTGTAAAATATATTTCAACTGGAACTATTAGCGATGTTAAAAGTATAAACCTTTTAAATTTTGAAACGATTTTTATAGCTGGATCCTTTTCTTTTCAAGGTGAATATTTAACTGCAAAAGTTAATACACAAAATACTCCATTAACCAACAATTACAACTTTTCAAGTTATTATGGACAAATAAGCTATTTTTTAACTGGTGAACATAAAAAATATAAAAGTTCCTATGCAGGTCTTGGTCGTGTTCACCCAATAAAAAATTATGGTGGAGAAAAAAATGGTTCTGGTGCTTGGGAAGTTGCCTTACGATTTTCAAATTCTGATTTAAACAGTAATAATATATTAGGAGGAGAACAATCTGACGTAACTTTGGGTTTAAACTGGTATTTAAATCCTTCAACAAGAGTAATGTTTAATAATGTTTGGGCAAATATAAAAGATACAGGAAATGCAAATATCTTTCAAATCAGATTTCAAATAGATTTTTAAAATACATAAAAACCCGTTGTGCATTATAACTTTTTAAACTTACTGTTACGTCCGTTCGAGCCTGCCTGACGGAAAGGCAGGTAATTTTTTATCAAAAATTGTATCGAGAACGGCTGTTTTTAAATAAAAAACCTATTCTCGATACTAATTTTAAGCCTAAAAAGGCTAAAATTCACTCGAATTGACGAAATTTTCTCATAACGCACAACGGGTTACATAAAACTATAAAAATAAAAGAGGAGAACTTATAAAAAATGAGCTCTCCTTTTTTTATTCGCATTATTTAAATCTAAACACTCAAAATTAGTAACACTTTCTTTATTATAACTTAACGTTTTGCTAATATTAGACGTGTTTATTTGTAAAATAAAAACTAATAAACAAAAAATGAAAAAAATAACACTATTAATTATGCTTGCTATAGTAGCAACCGCATGTGGAGACAAAAAAACTAAGAACAAAACTTCTAATAATGAAGAAGTTATTTCTGGAAAGATAAAAATAGATGGTTCAGGAACTGTATTTCCTGTTTCTGAAGCAGTTGCTGAAGAATTTTTAAAAGTTCAACCTAAAGTTAAAGTTACCGTAGGCGAAAGTGGTACAGGTGGTGGTTTCAAAAAATTTGCTATTGGAACAACTGATATAAATGATGCTTCAAGAGATATTAAAAGTTCTGAAAAAGAGTTATGCAAACAAAATAACATTGATTATGTTAGATTAACAATTGCTTTAGACGGGATAACAGTTGTTGTAAATAAAAACAATACTTGGGCAAAAGATATTACTACTGCTGAACTTAAAAAGTTATGGGAACCAAATAGTAAAATCAACAAATGGAGTGAAATACGTGAAGGTTGGCCAAATGAAGAAATTCACTTATATGGACCAAATACTTCTCACGGAACTTACGATTTTTTTACAGAAGAAATTATGGGGAAATCTGGTGCTAGTCGTTCAGATTATAATGCTGTATCTGATTATAATGTTGCTGTACAAGGTATTGAAAAAGATAAAAATGCTTTAGGCTATTTTGGTTTATCATATTATGAAGAAAATAAAGATAAATTAAATGCATTAAGCATTGATAATGGCAACGGGTTGGTTGCTCCAAGTTTAGAAACGGTTGCAAACAATAGTTATGCTCCTTTATCTAGATCATTGTACATATTTGTTAGTAAAAAATCTGCACAGCGTATTGAAGTTCAAAAATTTATAGAATTTTATTTAAATAATGCTCCATCTTTATCAAAAGAAGTTGGTTATGTGCCAATGCCAGCCAGTGGATATGAAGCTCAAAAAATAGCATTTAAAAATGCGATTGTTAAACACTAAATAAAAATAAATCTTATAAAAATAACCTATAAAAAGGAGAGCTCCTTTTTATAGGTCTTTTTAGTTACTCAAATGAAATTAAAAGAGAAAATAATAGAAATTGTATTACAATTTTTTGCTTCTATAACTATACTAACCACCGTTGGTATTATTGCCGTACTTTTATTTGAAAGTATTACTTTTTTTAAATCGGTTTCCATAATTGATTTTTTTACTGATACAAAATGGACCCCTTTATACAGCAATCAACACTTTGGCATTTTAGCATTGGTTTCTGGTACGGTTTTAACCTCAACTATAGCTATTTCAATTGCTTTACCTATTGGATTAACTATCGCTATTTATTTAAATATGTATGCTTCTAAAACTTTTAGAAAAACCTTAAAACCTTTTTTAGAAATTTTAGCAGCCATTCCAACAGTTGTTTATGGGTTTTTTGCACTTTCTGTTGTTACTCCATTTTTACAAAAAATATACCCTGGTTTAGAAACATTTAATTCTCTATCGGCTGGTATTGTAATGGGAATTATGATTATTCCTTTTGTTTCTTCTTTAAGTGAAGATGCTTTATCTGCTGTTCCAAAATCATTAAAAGAAGCAGCTTTTGGGATGGGTTCTACTAAATTTCAAACTTCTTTTAGAGTCATGGTTCCTGCTGCATCCTCGGGGATAACTGTTTCGGTAATTTTAGCAATTTCACGAGCCATTGGTGAAACTATGATTGTTGCCATTGCAGCAGGTCAACAAGCAACTTTTACTTTTAATCCAATGGTTCCAATACAAACAATTACTTCGTATATCGTACAAGTTAGTATGGGAGATGCTCCTCAAGGATCTATTGAATATAAAACCATATTTGCTGCAGGATTAACCTTATTCGTATTTACTTTTTTATTAAATAGTTTTAGTTTTTACATCAAAAAAAAATACCAAGAAAAGTATGAATAACTCACAAAAAAATAAATTAATAGATACTTCTTTTAAAACGATTGGATTATTATTTACCTATTTTGGAATTGCAATTTTAGCAATTTTATTGTACAAAATAGTACATGCTGGCTATACGAGAATTAATTGGGAATTTCTTACAAGTCTTCCTTCTAGAAAACCAGAAAAGGCAGGAATTTATACCGCAATTATTGGAACGCTAGATTTAATGGTTTTAACTATTATAATTGCAATTCCTATTGGAGTTGGAGCGGGCATTTATTTAGAAGAATATACAAAAAAAACAAAATTATCCTTACTTTTAGAAATTAATATTGCAAATTTAGCGGGTGTACCTTCAATAATTTATGGATTATTAGGTCTAGGGATTTTTGTAAGGTTTTTTAATCTTGGCGAAAGTATTTTATCAGGAGCACTAACATTATCATTATTGATTTTGCCAATTATTATTGTGGCAACTCGAGAAGCAATTAAAGCCGTACCAAGTTCTTTAAAAGAAGCTTCTTTTGCATTAGGAGCTTCAAAATGGCAAACCATTCAAAAAGTTATTTTACCATCATCTTTTGGAGGTATTTTAACAGGAATTATTTTAGCTATGTCACGAGCAATTGGTGAAACCGCACCTTTAATTGTTGTTGGAGCTATGGCGTATGTACCTTTTATTCCTCATTCTCTATTTGACAGTTTTTCAGTATTACCAATGCAAATTTTTACTTGGACTACACGCCCACAAGCTGGGTTTGCAATAGCTGCTTCAGCAGCCATCATCATATTATTAATTTTAACATTTGCTATGAACGGGATTGCTGTTTACTTTAGAAACAGATGGCAAAATAAATTAGGAAAATAAAATGACAACAATTATAGAAAATAAAAAATTGGAAAAAATTCAACAAGTTGTAGATGAAGATAATGCTTCTAAAATTAGCGTAAAAGAAATGGATGTTTGGTATGGTTCTTTTCATGCAATTAAAGAAGTTACTATAAAAATTAAGCCAAACACTATAACTGCATTTATTGGACCATCAGGTTGTGGTAAATCAACATTTTTACGCTTATTTAATAGGATGAATGATTATATAGAAAGTTTTCATTTTGATGGAAAAGTTAAAATTGATGGTAAAAATATTTATGGTAAAAAAATAAATATTGACGAATTAAGAAAAAAAGTAGGAATGGTTTTTCAAAAACCAAATCCATTTCCAAAATCCATCTTTGAAAATGTAGCTTATGGCTTACGAATTCAAGGGATAAAAGATAAAAAATTAATTTTGGAACGGGTAGAAAATTCATTAAAACAAGTAGCACTTTGGGATGAGGTAAAAGACGACTTAAAAAAATCTGCTTTAGCATTATCTGGAGGTCAACAACAACGATTATGCATTGCCAGAACATTGGCAGTTGAGCCTTCAGTTATTCTAATGGATGAACCAACTTCTGCATTGGATCCAATTTCAACGGCTTCCATTGAGGATTTAATATTCAAATTAAAAGAAAAATACACTATTATTATTGTTACTCATAATATGCAACAAGCAAGTAGAATTAGTGACTATACTGCTTTTTTCTATATGGGGAATTTAGTGGAATACAATAAAACAGAAATTTTATTTACAAAACCAGAAAAAAAACGAACTGAAAATTATATCTCAGGTAAATTCGGATAAAATATAATACACACTTATGGAAAAATCGATACAATATAAAGATGCCTTAAATAAATCAGGGTTAAAAATGCTGTCTCTTTGTGAAAATCAGCTAATAAATGCTTATCAAGCATTCTCAGATTTTGACACGGATTTAGCTGAAGAAGTAATGCGTAAAGAAAATAGAATCAATGCTTTAGATATTAAAATAGAGGAAGATTGTGAACAGTATTTAGCTTTATACAAACCTGTAGCACGTGATTTACGATTTATTATGGCTATTCGGAAAATTAATTCAGATTTAGAACGAATTGGAGATCATGCCTATGCCCTTGCAAGAAATATAACCCTTAGAGAAAATCCTGTAGATTCCAAATTAATGGAGCTTTTACAAGTTGAAAAAATGTTTTCAGTAGTCATGGAAATGATGCAACATATTTCTGAAGGATTTATTGATAAAAAATCTAAAACAGCACGAAAAGTATTTAAAAAAGATAAAATAGTAGATGAAATAAATACTAATTCTTACTCTATAATTACAAATGAAGTTACTAAAAATCCTAAACTAATTGCGGACTCACTTGTGTTATTTTCAGTAATTCATAAATTAGAAAGAGTAGGTGATCTTATTAAAAATATTTCCGAAAAAATAATCTTCTATTTAGATGCTGAAATAATAATGCACAAAAAAACTAAATAAAAAAGTCTATTCAGTAGGCTTTTTATTAATATTTAGGTGGTGGAGAAACCATTATATGTGCTTTATGCGTTCCTGGATCCATAATCCAAGGTCCTCCTTCAACTTGTGGCTGTGTTGGCAATCCTGTACTTTTAGATGTTGCCCAAGGTATGTACACTACATATCTATAATTTGCATCTACAATTTTTTTTAATTGCTTATCATAATGTGCTTTTCCTCCATATAAAATATATAATGTACTTGGGTGGTTTGGCATTTTTAATTTTCCGTTTTTTGCTTCTTGTTCTCTAATATTAAATATCTCCGTTCTATTTTTCCCAATAGCTTTTAATGCTCTTCCTCTTGCCATAAAAGGCTCTAAATCTTTATGATAACAAGCTACACTATAACTTTTATTATTTGGGTTATTTGCAAGGCAAATAAGTTCATTAGTGCCTTTTTTTAAGGTGATTACTTCTCCATTTTTAGCGTATCCTAAAACAGTAGCCTCTGCTCTTTTATTTTTAGGAGCAGCTTGTAAAGCTGCATTTATTTGCTCCTCTTTATTAGGAACAACATTTTGAGAATTACATTGTATAAATGTAAAAGCCAATAAAATTAAAAATATTTTTTCCATATTAGAAGTAGTTTTTTAATTTTATAAATATACTTAAAAAATGACATTTTTATTTAATACTTAAAATTATAAGCAAATACATTAAAATAATTGAATAAAATAACCTTTAAATCATAACAATTTCTTAATATTGGTTTAAACTTAACTTAATACATTTGCACATTATTTTAAATTAAAATTATGGATAATACATATTTATTAATGGTTATTGCTTTAGCTGTTTTGGCGGTTGCCGATTTAATTATTGGGGTTAGTAATGACGCGGTGAATTTCTTAAATTCTGCTATTGGTTCAAAAGTAGTTTCCTTTAAAGCTATTGTTATTGTAGCAAGTATTGGTATTATATTTGGAGCTCTATTTTCAAGCGGAATGATGGAAGTTGCCAGAAAAGGTATTTTTAATCCAGGCATGTTTATGTTTAGTGATATTATGATTATTTTTATGGCAGTAATGATTACTGATATTTTACTACTTGACTTTTTTAATACCTTAGGAATGCCAACCTCAACAACAGTTTCAATTGTATTTGAATTGTTGGGTGCTGCCGTTGCAATTTCATTAATTAAAATAGCCTCAAAAGGTGAAGATTATTCTGTTTTAGTTAATTATATTAATACCGAAAAGGCTACACAAATTATTTTTGGTATTTTACTTTCGGTAATAGTTGCTTTTACCGTTGGGGCAATTGTTCAATTTATATCAAGACTATTATTATCTTTTAATTATGAAAAAAAACCAGCTTGGGTAGGTGCTATATTTGGAGGCATCGCTTTAAGTTTTATTATCTATTTCATATTATTTAAAGGAATTAAAGGAAGTAACTTTGCTCATGAGAAATTAAGCTTTTTAAATGGTGAAAACCTAAAAGATTATCTAGAAAATCATGCTTTTATAATACTATTTTTCAACTTCATTTTTTGGTCTTTTTTATCTTTCTCATTTATAAAATACTTTAAAATAAATATTTATAAAATAATTATTGTAATAGGTACTTTTGGGTTAGCTTTAGCTTTTGCAGGAAATGATTTAGTGAACTTTATAGGTGTACCTATTGCTGCTTGGCAATCTTTTGAAGCTTGGTCTAACGCCGCTGTACATGTACCTGCTAATGAGTTTTCTATGAGTATTTTAAGTGCTAAAGTTGCTACTCCAAACATTTTACTATTAATTGCTGGTTTAATTATGGTTGGTACATTATGGTTCTCTAAAAAAGCCAAAACTGTAGTTGCTACTTCCGTTAATTTAGCACACCAAGGAGATACTACAGAAAAATTTCAACCAAACTTTTTATCAAGAGTATTAGTAAGAGGAGCTATTTTAACTGGAAGATATACCAGTACTATTGTTCCAAAATTTATTCAAAATAAAATTGATAAACAATTTGAAAAACCCGTAATTAAATTAGCTTCAAACAAAACTCATGAATTACCTGCATTTGATTCTGTACGTGCCGCTGTAAACTTAGTAGTAGCCAGTATTTTAATTTCTATTGCTACCTCATACCAATTACCACTTTCAACCACATACGTTACGTTTATGGTTGCTATGGGTAGCTCACTAACCGATAGAGCCTGGGGAAGTGAAAGTGCAGTTTATAGAGTTGCTGGTGTATTAAATGTAATTGGCGGATGGTTTTTTACTGCTATCGCTGCTTTTATAGCTGCTGGAACTATTGCATATTTAATTAACTTAGGAGGACCAACCATGATTGCCGTTTTACTCTTTGTAGCATTTCTTATTCTACTTCGAAATTCTATCACTCACCTAAAAAAATCTAAATTAGCTAAAGATGAAGATTTCTTAAATAAAACAGAAAGTAAATCGTTAAAAGGTGTTATTGAAGAAAGTGCTGATAATATTTCTAAGGTATTAAAGAGAGTAAGTAGAATTAACACAAACACAATTGAAGGACTTATAAATCAAGATTTAGCATTATTGAAAAAAACAAAAACCTCTGTAGCTAAATTAGAAGCTGAAATTGAAGCTTTACAAAATAATATTTTCTATTTTATTAAAAATTTAGATGATTCTTCTGTAAGTGCTAGTACTTTTTATATAAATATTATTGGCGACTTACAGGATATAGCACAATCTGTTGGGTTTATTTCAAAAGCTAGTCATAAGCATATTCATAACAATCATAAAAAGTTGAAGAAAAATCAAGCTAATGAATTATTAGATATTGATCATAAATTAAGTGATTTATTATCAAAAGTTAGAGTGATTTTTGATAATAGAACTTTTAATAAAATACCTTCTTTAACACAAGAAAAACAAGTTCTATTAGATGAAGTTGCTGTTTCGGCTCAAAAACAAGTTGAACGAACCAGAACTACCGAATCAAGTCCAAAAAATACAACTTTATATTTTAGTATTTTATTAGAAATGGAAGATTTAATTAAAGCTACTGCAAATTTAATTGAACAATATACACCTATAAAATGATTGATTTAATATCATTTAAAAAGCCCTATTTGAATCTTCAAATAGGGCTTTTTAGTTTTTGTATAATTACCATTATGATCCACACATTAAACAATCATCTGGGTTTTCTTTTGATTGTAAAATAAGCTGTTTTAATTCTTCAGGAGTTAACGGTTTTTCTTTTTGCTTTTTTTCTTTTGATACTGTAAACTGAATGGCATTTACAGCACTTTTAGTACGTAGATAGTACATACCTGTTTTTAAACCACTTTTCCATGCATAAAAATGCATAGAGGTTAACTTGGCATAATTTGCGTCTTGCATAAATAGGTTTAGTGATTGTGATTGATCTACAAAATACCCTCTTTGACGAGACATATCAATAATATCTTTCATACTCATTTCCCAAACCGTTTTATACAACTCCTTTAATTCTTGTGGTATTATATCAATATGTTGGATAGAACCATTTGCACGCATAATCTCTTCTTTCATTTTGTTATCCCATAAATCTAGTTCAACTAAATCTTCTAATAAATGTTTATTTACAACAATAAATTCTCCACTTAAAACTCTACGCGTGTAAATATTTGAAGTATATGGTTCAAAGGCTTCATTATTTCCTAATATTTGTGAAGTTGAAGCTGTTGGCATTGGTGCAACTAATAATGAATTTCGTACTCCATGTGTCATTACTTTTTTTCGCAAAGCACTCCAATTCCATCGTCCGCTTAAATCATCTTCTGATACTCCCCACATATTAAACTGAAATTCTCCTTTAGACATTGGAGAACCTTTAAAACTTGAATAGGGCTCTTTCACTTTTGCCATTTCCATAGAAGCTGTGACAGCCGCAAAGTAAATAGTTTCGAAAATTTCTTGATTTAATTTTTTAGCTTCATCACTTGTAAAAGGAAATCGCAACATAATAAAAACATCTGCCAAACCTTGAATCCCAAGTCCAATTGGTCTATGCCTAATATTTGAATTCTCTGCTTCTTTAACTGGGTAATAATTACGATCAATAACTGTATCTAGATTTTTGGTGACTTTCTTAGTTATTTTGAAGAGTTTCTTATGGTTGAAAAATTTTACACCTTCTTTATTTTCTTCAACAAATACAGGAATTGATATGGATGCTAAGTTACAAACAGCAATTTCATCTTTTGCTGTATATTCCATAATTTCAGTACATAAATTTGAAGAACGAATGGTGCCTAAATTCTTTTGGTTTGATTTTCTGTTTGCCGCATCTTTATACAACATATACGGATTTCCAGTTTCAATTTGCGCTTCTAATATTTTTTCCCAAAGATCACGTGCTTTAATTGTTTTTCTTCCTTTTCCAACTTTTTCGTACCCTGTATATAATTTTTCAAACTCATCTCCATAGGTATCAAATAAATGTGGACATTCATTTGGGCACATCAACGTCCAATCTCCATTTTCTTCCACACGTTTCATAAATAAATCTGGAATCCACATCGCATAAAACAAATCGCGTGCACGCATTTCTTCTTTTCCAGTATTTTTTCTTAAATCTAAAAAATCGAAAACATCTGCATGCCAAGGTTCCATATAAATTGCAAAAGAACCTTTACGTTTACCTCCACCTTGATCTACATAACGCGCAGTATCATTATACACTTTTAACATCGGAACTATTCCGTTTGAAGTACCATTGGTTCCTCTAATATAGGATCCTGTTGCACGAACATTATGAATTGATAAGCCAACACCACCAGCCGATTGGGATATTTTTGCAGTCTGTTTTAACGTGTCGTAAATTCCATCAATACTATCATCTTGAATTTGCAATAAGAAACACGATGACATTTGAGGTTTTGGTGTTCCTGAATTAAATAATGTTGGTGTAGCATGTGTAAATATTTTTTTAGACATTAACTCATAAGTCTCAATTGCTTCATCAATATCTTCTTGATGAATACCAATAGCAACACGCATTAACATATGTTGAGGACGTTCAGCTATTTCTCCATTTAGTTTTAATAAGTAAGAGCGTTCTAAGGTTTTAAAACCAAAATAATCATAACTAAAATCACGATTGTAGATAATAGTAGAATCTAATTTTTCTGCATTATCCATGATAACTTTATATGTTTCATCAGATAATAGTGGTGCTTTTTTCCCAGTACGTGGATTTACATATTTATATAAATCTGTCATTACTTCTGAGAATGATTTTTTGGTATTTCTGTGTAAGTTTGAAACAGAAATACGAGCAGCAAGTTTTGCGTAATCAGGGTGTTGAACAGTCATAGTTGCTGCTATTTCAGCAGCTAAATTATCTAATTCTGAAGTAGTTACACCATCATACAAACCTTCAATAACCCGCATAGCAACCTTTACGGGATCTACCAATTTATTCAAACCATAACACATTTTTCGTATTCTAGATGTTATTTTATCAAACATTACAGGTTCTTTTCTTCCGTCTCTTTTTTGTACAAACATATTTTGATTTATGATTTATGAATTTAGAATTACGAATAATTTCGCATTGTAAATTCTTATTAATTTTTTATGAATCTTGTCATTCCTACCTCTGTCTGCCGACAGGCTGGTACGCAGGAATGGCAGCGTTAAATAACTCAAATTAAACTATAATTAGTTTCGAATATTTATATATATTAGGGTAATTGTATAATTCGTAATTTTAACTTTCTAATTATCTAGAAGTCGGCATCAAAACTAATGCTTCCTGTTCCTCCGCTTTTTACACCTGCTTTTTGATATTCAGAAACTCGTTTTTCAAAGAAATTTGTTTTCCCTTCTAAGGAAATCATTTCCATAAAATCAAACGGATTTGAAACGTTATACACTTTTTCACAACCGTATTCCACTAACAATCTATCCGTTACAAACTCTAAATATTGGGTCATTAATTTAGCGTTCATTCCTATTAAACTAACTGGTAAAGATTCTGTAATAAATACACGTTCTATGTCTAGTGCATCAATCAAAATTTCTGTAATACGCTCTTTTGGAACTTTTTTTACAATATGGTTTTGGTGTAAATGCACGGCAAAATCTGCGTGTAAACCTTCATCTCTGTTTATCAATTCATTTGAAAAGGTTAAACCAGGTAAAAGTCCTCTTTTTTTCATCCAAAAAATAGAACAAAAACTTCCTGAAAAAAAGATACCTTCAACAGCTGAAAAAGCAATTAAACGTTCTGCAAAACTATCACTTTCAATCCATTTTAAAGCCCAATCGGCTTTTTCTTTAATAGCTGGAAAATGGTCTATAGCAGTAAATAATTCGTCTTTTTCAATTTCATTTTTAATGTAGGTGTCAATTAATAAAGAATAGACTTCAGAATGAATATTTTCCATCATTAACTGAAATCCGTAAAAGAATTTTGCTTCAGTATATTGTACTTCACTTACAAAATTTTCAGCTAAATTTTCATTTACAATTCCGTCAGAAGCCGCAAAAAAAGCTAAAATATGTTTGATAAAGTAACGTTCATCATCATTTAATTTTGTTTCCCAATCAATAACATCTTGATGTAAATCTATTTCTTCAGCAGTCCAAATACTCGCTTCTTGTTTTTTATACCATTCCCAAATATCTTGGTGTTGAATTGGAAAAATTACGAAGCGATTTTTATTTGGTTGTAAAATAGGTTCAATAAATGACATTTATTTTTGGTTTTTTTAGTTGATAAATTGCGATTATTTTGGAAAAATCGAGAGCAACAAATATTGCAAAAAAATACTCAAAAAAAAAGAGCACTTATTCACATTTACACCTAAGTTTTTAACATTTTAACAAGTTAGGTTTAATTATCTATAATTGCATCATATTGATTATCAGCATACTAAAAATAACAATTATTGCTTAACTATTGGTTTTATTGAGGTTAGTTTTAAAAGCAAAAGAGCACAATTTTTGTGCTCTTTTTTAATAAGGAACTATTTGAAGTGAAATTAAATTATAAATAATGGTTTTGTAGTTCCTTATTATTAATTTAGTTAGTAAAATTGATTTGTGGGGAAACTTTATCCTTTTTCAAAAATTTTTTCTACTTGCTTTTTACATTTTTTTAAATTACTGTTTTATTTAAACTTCTTTAGTATTTGGATTTGCCATTAGCATTAAAATTTTAAATTCAAATTATTAGTTAAAGTAATTTTTATACTTTTCGTTAATTTGATTTATTCTTTTTTGAAAAGCTGTCCCTACTTGTTCTAAAGCTTTTAATTGGGTATCATTTATTAAACCTTGTGTTTTTCTTGTATTCATATAAGTATCAAATTCTTCCATTAATTTTGCCATTTTCGCACTATTAGATACAAATTGCACCATTAATTTACCTGCTTTTAAACCATCCATTAAGGTTTGATCTTCGTCTTTTTTATTTAAAACATCCTTTCCTTCAATCGCTAATTGTTCAATATTATCTGAAAATTCATTCAGTGCTTTTTCTGAAGATTTTATGACTTCAACTAGTTCAGTATCGCCTTTAATTTCATCAGCAATTGAAATTTTTAAAGGTGGTAAAAAGTTGTCGTTTCTTTTTTTCTCGCCTGAGCAAGCAATAAATAAGCTAGTAATTAGTGTGATCACTAAAATTCGTTTTGTTAAGTTTTTCATGGTTATTATGTGTTTTTATTAAATGTTATTCTTTCTCTGATAATTTAAATTCGATTTTTAAAGTCGCTTTTCCGTTTGACAGTATTCTTTCAAACTCTTCGGAGCTTTTAAATTTTTCAATCTCTGCTTCCGTAAATTTAAGTTGTTTAAAAGCTAATGGATAGCCATTTAAAGAGTTGCCTTTTGTAATATTCCATTCTTTATCTTCTTTACATCCAACATCTACTTGTTGCCAAACATCACTTCTAACATATCTTCCTGTTAAATCAAAATTTAAATCTAAATAAATAGGGCCGTTGTTATTTTGTGAAATATTACAAGTGTTTAGAGCATCTTCATCTAAAGACACTTTAAACGCCGCAAAAACACCTTTACCTCCTAACGAGCTTACTGAAATAACTTCAGGAATTGCACTTTCATTTTCAGGCCAACCATACAACGTTTGTTTTCCAATGCCAGGAATAATTGTTGTGTAGGGTATTTCTAAAGGTTCCCCATCGGTTCCGGTTGGATTATCGTAATTTCCGCTATTTCTAAAAGCTACCATATCAAAAAATTGAGGAGTCTCATCTTCTTCAGGAAACTTTATAGTTGCTGCTCTCCAAACAAGCTTTGCTTTGGCAAATCCTGAAGCGGTGTATGTTGCGTAGATATCGTATTTAGAATTCTGTTTAACCTCAATTTCCCTTAATCTTAATGTTGGATCTTTTGTTAAACCTGCCATTGTATCTGGAGCTCCTTTTGTTACAACATAATAAACTCCATTAGGAACTTCTGTAAATTTAAATTTTCCTTCTCCATCAGTTTTTTTTTCTTTTTCAGGTAATTCAGATTCGCTACAAAAAGGTTTTAGCTTTACTTTTTGATTTTTTATAGGTTTGTGTGTTTCTTTATCTACAAGCGTACCACTTATTTCGCCTTCAAAAGTTTCAAGTTCGTATTCTAATTCGTCAGGAATAACACCAAAAGGATCATAAACAATATGTTGTTCTAAAACTTGAAATGTTCCATCTTCCCATAAGTATTGTACTTGATAATCACCCAAAAACAACTTTTTGTTAAATTCAAAATCTCCACCTTTAACTTCTGTATCAGCATTAAATTTTTTATTTCCAGGTCCATAACGATGCATTTTAACTTTACCACAAGCTTTGTAATTATCATCACGTGTAATTTTTCCTTTTAAGTTTTGTGGTTTAATTTTATGGTAATAAAAAATAGAATTGGCGTGAAAGTAAACTGAAATTAATTCAGTTTTATCAGTTTCAGCGTTTTTATAGGTTACTTTTACAGAGATTTTTTTTGACACGTGCAATCCCCAAACTTCTGAAGTTATTTCAGGTGGCCAACCTGCTATAACTCCATTCATTATATCGTTAAAAGTTACCCCTGTATAAGGGTTATATCCGCAATGTCCAACCCAAGTTATTTTATCTGGTGTTGAAATCCTTTTTGGAGGCGTATTTAAGTTATACTTAAATTGTCTGCGAGCTAAATTGGTTAGTTCGGAATTTAAATAGTCTTCTAAAGGTTCAATTGCTCCATTAATTTGAACCTCTTCCCCTAATTTATTTTTAGTAACTATTTTAACTGCTCCACTCCAAGCAACTAAATATTGATCGCTTGGATCTTTAAACATTTGTTTAAAAAAAATTTCTGGTGGAGTATATTCAAATTCAGGTTCCATATTTTGAGCATTAAGCTTAAATATAAACAATGCTATTAAAATGAAAATTATTTTTTTCATAAGTTTACTTTTATTAAAAGTTAGTAAGGGACAACTAAACTTTTAGATTATTTTATTTAATGTTTTCTACGGTATTTTTTGATTTCTAATGTTTTTGTTCTACTCGCTTTTAAAAGGTATAATCCAATATTATTTTGCGGAATTAATTGTGTGTTTTCATATTTAAAATCGAGTTCTGTTGCTGCTGCTTTTTTATCAGTAATATTATCCATATTTACGAAAGAACTATCTTTAATTTTGAAAGAATCTCTAGTGTCAGACTCAAATCCATTGTTAGTATATAACTGATATTTTATTTGTAGTTTGTTATTTTTATCAATATTTAAAATTTGTAATTTTCCTAAGTTTAGTTTTGTGGTTACAAATACTAAAATATCATTTTTTTGAATTTGAAACCCTTTTAAATTATCTGCTTGATAGAGTAAATCTTGGCGAGCATCTAGTAATTCGCCAATTTTATTTCCATTTAACGAATTGTATAGTTTTTCTCTTTTTAACCAAATTGGTTTGAATAGTTTTTTATTAATTTTAAAAAGTGTATCTATTTCTATGGCTATTTTTGTTCTATTTGGGTATAATCGTTTTCCTTTTATTGTGGTTGAAAAACTTTCATCTTTTAGTATTAAACCTTTCCAAGCATATAAATCTTGAAACTTATCAATTTTATAATAATCTGCATTTTTACCAAGTATTTCTTTGGTTCCTGATTTTTCAGTGCCCATATAAAGTGTTTCAATCCAAGAATCAATTATTTGATAATATTGAAATTTTTCTCTACATTTTATACGTAAATGATATGGATCATCACTTATTTTATTTTTTTTGAAATCGAAATAATAACGATGTTCATCAACCCATAATCGTTCTGCTATTATTACTTTTTCAGGAAGTGGTTTCCCTCCAAATTTGGAAACTTGGTAAATCTCTTCAAAAGCAATATCTCCAAATTCATCCCAATAATAAATTACTTGTTCGACAACATAGGGCACTTGTTTACTGTAACTTGTTGTAATACCATTTACAGATGAAAACCCAGAATGCGTTGAATATCGCACTTTTTCATACACTATTTTACCCGATTTTACTTTGTATGGTTTAAAATCTTGTGAAAAGGATGAAATAGCTATACTTAAAAAAAATAATTGAAGTATCTTTTTCATAGCAACTTCTTAATTTCCTCTTCTCATTTTTATCATTTTCTGAATCATATCATACGTTTGATGCAATTCTTCATCGCTCATGTTTTTCATTTCAGAATCATTTTTAGTTGCCATTTTTTTCCATTCTTCAAAGGATAAATTTTGAATTTTACCCATGTTTGCATCCATTTCTTCCATATCATCATTGTACTCATCATTACTTCTATATCCTTCCATTTTTTGGATAGGGAAATTAGGAAGTTTAAAGTTTGAGTCTGGTACAGAAACATTTATTTTTACACTTGTTGCTTCTTTTACAGTTGTAATACCAAGTATTTTCATTTGTAATTTTAATACAACTCCTTTGTGCATCCATTGTTTCCCTCCTGGTACGCTCCACACCTCACATTTGTACCCCATAAAATTTTCATTTCCAACTTTTTTACCACCTATAGACTCTAACATACTTTTGCCTGCTTCACCTGCATCTGTATTACTTTGTTTCATCATATCCATTGCTAAATCTCTAGTTAGATAGATTGTTTTTTTATCAAAATCAGCAAGGTAACTTTCTCCATTATCTAGCTTTTTAACAGTATGTGTATTTGTTGTTTTAGTTTTGCCTCTACCAAATATTTTTGTGATAGTTGTTTGAGTTGATTTTTCTTCAGTCAGTTCTACAGCTCCCCAATCTTTAAAATATAAATTTTCTGTACCTGATCCTTTAATGGTACTTCCAAAAGTTTTTCCTGAAGTAGTTATGTTATATTGTATTATGGCCGATTTTACATTGTATCGTTTTAATTTATTTTGACTGTTTCCGCTGCAACTTGCAAGTACTACAAGCACTACAAGTAATATGTTTATTTTTTTCATGATATTTATTTTTATGTTTTTATTGTTTTTTACTCTTTAATTTCTTGTAGTTCATAGATGTGGTAATAACCGTAATTTTTGGCTCTATTTTCGTCAATAATTTTTGCGTAAATCCCGGGTTTGTCATTTATCATCCAAAGTTTTTTACTACGATCAAAACCATCCACCGCTTCAATAACGGTACAATTAAAAGTACCAGCTGGAGTGGTGATTTTTTCTGAACCAACAACTCTAAAAGAGTTATCTTCTTCAGGATATAACTTGTTGTATGCATCAAATTCATTTGGAGGTAGCCCTGCATCTTCAGGTAGGTTGTAACGGTCGTATCCATTGAAAATAAAATCGATACTAAGCTGTTGTTCCTGAGGATTTGAGTTTACATCGGCAGTAAGTGTTTCGTTTTCAAAAACATCAACTGCTTGAATTAAAGTTGCATAGTTATAAACCAAATGTTTTACATTTACTAAAGTCATCATCATTTTCATTGGGTCTTTCCACGGTAATTTTTGTTCATCATCGGAGTATTTAAATTCACTTTCTTCTCCATCTTTAGCTTTGGTATAGAAGTCATCTTGTGTAAAAGTGAGATGCTCAATTTTAACTACTTGTTGTGCTTCTTTTTTAAATGAATAAATAGTACCGTTGTTTTCTAATGAAATTTGATTGTTGGTAATCGCTATTACTTTATTTAAACCACTTAATTTCTCTAAGCGACCTAATAGTATTACTGTTTTTTCACTTTTATTGAATAGCCACATTCCGTTAGATGTACTTGTAGAATATTCAGTCTTTTCAACATAAACAAACTTGTCAGGAGCATTAAATTTTAATATATGTACTGCATCCGGATTTTCTTCATCGCTAAGTCTCCAAGTTCCAATGAGGCCAGATGCACCATTTTCTTTTGCAATTTTTTCGTGGTCAATTTTTGAAAAATACGTTTTAGCGCTTTTAACATCTAGAATGAAGCTTGTTTTATTAGATTCTAGAATGGAATATTCCCCATTAAGTTTTTTAGTATCAAAAAATATTGCTTTGGTGGTATTATTATAGTCCCATGTTCCAAATATAAATCCCTGAGTATAGAAAATTCCATTGCTATTTAAATCCATTATCACACCTACAAAATCAGTTTTCCCATCCTTTTCCTGTTTTTCTAACAACCATTCTCCAGTAAATTTGTTGTTGAGTTCTTTGCCTTTAGGAAGGCCTATTCTTTGGAGAATAGTAGTTTCATCTTTAGAATTCAGTAGTTTTAATTCCTTTTCATCCAAAGTTTCTATTTTATTGACACCATCAATTGCCTGAAATTGGTCACATTTAATAGTGAGCGTATTTTCCGATTCATTTTTTAACCAGGTTCCTACATCCCGTCCCGCAAATTCAATTACTCCGCTATCTTTAAAAGTTAAGTAGGAAACATAAGTTCTTGTTTGGTCGCCATACTGAATTGATTCAGTCAATTTCCAAACTCCATTTAAATCCGCTTTTTGGGCGTTTAGAAACCCAACACAGGTGATAAGTGCGATAAGTAATAGATATTTTTTTTTCATTGTAAAGAATTAAATAGATTATTATTGATTCTAACTTTTAATTTTTTAAAAAGGCTAGAGAGAGTACAATTGAAGCTACAACTAATGGTCTATGTACTCTCCCTACATTGTATCATAAAACACTTGACTAATTACGTTCACTTAAAGAGACATTGTTTTTGTTTCTTTATTGTTTTTAATAGCTAATTTTTTATAGTTTTATTTACTTCCTTCTTATTTATTAGACCTGGATTGATCAGATTCGTTTTTCGGTTGGTAGTTTTCAATTTACCACCTGTTGTTTTTGCTTTAAAATTACCTAGTTTAGACCCATCATTAATATTAACATTACCATCTGAATTTTGGTTTAATTCACTTCTTGGGTCATTTGCATCTCCAATGTTTCCTCCAGCCAAAGAATTTAAAGTAACAGCTCTATATACAGCCATTTGTATTTCTATTGGACCTGGAGGTGCATTCCCTCCATTTTCTTCATCCATAGGATTTTCATAGCTGTCTTTTTCAATAGTTTTTTCACTAGTTACATTCCCATCAGCATCTGTTTTAGTCACTGTAATTGTTGTCTTTGTATTACCATCTGCATCTTTAGTAGTTGTTTTATCACAAGTTGCGTTACTACCATCTGGCTGTGTTTGAGAAACATGTGTTCTAGTTACAGAACTCCCATCTGAGTTACCGACATGTTGTGTATCAGTTTCAGAATGGTATCCACTATCACTACTCACAGATGATGTATTATGATAAAATGAAGTAGTACCATTACTATCAGAATGTTTCTGAGAAAAATGAGAAGATTCTACATCCCATGAATTACCACCAGCAGAACTATGCCCTTGCCCAGGCACCCCTCTAAAACCATCGTTTCCATTATTACCCAATGGGTTATCACGGTCAACATCACCGACACCACTTCCTTTATTTTGACCATAACCACTTCCTGCATATGAACTATTTCCCCTTCTCCCGTAACCTGAACCAATATCCAAATCATAGTCACTACCACCACCTGGCATATTAATATTACCTATATATCCTTCAATATTAATACTACCATCAACGTTCACACTTCCTCTAAAAAGAACACCAACATTTAAATTGTCCCAAATGTCACTTGATATTTCTCTTTCTTCTCTAGCTTCAATAATGTCACTAAACATGTCTAATATGTCTTCTTCATTCGTTAGTTCAAACCCCTCCTCATAAGTAACATCATTATCTTCCTCAAAATCATTAATATTAAGATCCAAAACCTCCAAAAGATTGTCTTCAAGGTTCGCATAATGTACCTTTTGCCTTAATTTATCTAAATTCCTTGTAATTTCTTCTTGACCCGTAATTTGGCTAACACTAAAAATAGTTATTAGCATAAAAATTATTTTTTTCATAATATTTTTTTATTTTAAAATTTTTAAAATTGCTGTTTCCCCTGGATATAGGGTTGCTGTTTTACTGTCCTGAATTCCTAAATTAAAATCTCTTTCAGAATAAATTACATTTTCAGATTTACCTTTATCCAAATCGCACGTATAAGTTCCTTGAATTTCTAAATGATTGGATTGACTATGCACAGAACCGTTATAATTGTAGGTTACATACTTAATAGTTAGTTTATGATTATCATTTTTATCAACATCTAAAATTTTCATTTTTCCTAAATTTCCATCGGAAGTTGCATACAAAATAATGGTTCCTTTTCCATTTACAATACCCGAATTATTTGAAATAGGAATATTTATACTTTCAGGAAGCGATTCTAACTTAGCTCCAATGGTTTTTTTATCAAGTTGATTAAAGGTTAATCCTGTATTGTTACCGCTATTATTACTATTTGTTGAAGAACTTCCTTCAAATTTTACAAATTCAACTCTACGGTTATTCGCTTTTCCTTCTGGGGTACTATTGTTATCTATAGGCTTGCTTTCTCCAAAACCATTAGATTTTAATCTATTACTAGCAATACCCATATTTATTAATTTATCCATAACTGTTTTACCTCTTGCTTTAGATAAAGTCATATTAGTTTCGTCTCCACCATCACTATCGGTATGCCCTTCTACACTAAAATTAAGTTCAGGATTTTTGACCATCAATTGATAAATTTTATTGATTGGTCCCATACTTTCAGGTTTTAATGTTGCTTTATTTACATCGAATTTAATTCCATTCACAATAATTTTACCGTCAGTAAGAACTCGATCGTAGTATTTTACACCACCTTTGGCTATGCGAAAATTTCTTAAGTATTGATTCCCTTTCTGTGATTTTATAGTAAATCCCCAAGGATTCCCTTCTAGATGGGGAATGTTGATTAATCGAGTGTCATCCATATAAGCTTTAAACTTACCCTTAGTATAAGCAATAGAAATATGTCGCCATTTTCCAACAGGTTCATTACTCCATCCTAGATTTTCAGTTCCAGGATACCTTTTGTCTGTTTCTTTAAATTCAATTCCATTTGGATAAACCGTGAAATTTCCTCCTAAACCTTTGCCTCTTTGATTTTTTTTATCTCGGAAAGCTATAAAAAACCTATTGGCAGTGGTTTGTCCTTTTTCAAACCATACATCAAATTCTATGGTAAATATTTCAGGCAAGTAATCTTCGTTTGAATTTTTTAAATAGGGCACTATTTCGCCACCTCTATCAATAAACATAATAATATTTTTTCCGTTAACATTGGCTATTTCAGCAGAACCAGCATATAAATCCCATCGGCTTGGGAATTCACCATTCTCTTCATCGGCACTTGGGCCATCTTCAAAAATAACGGTATCGCCGGGAACAAAATCAAACTTGCTCCACACTACGGTAGGCTTGTTTGATTTTGCTTTGGTTTCTTTTGAATTATTCTCCTCACTTGAAGAAGAATTTCCGTTAGCTTTTTCATTTGTATTGCTATTTCCCCCTTTATTGTCTTTTTGTGTTTTTTTCCCATCTAATTTGTCTTCTGCTTTATCGAATTTTTTATCAATGGTTTTATCTACTCTATTTTCTGATCTTCGTTCAGCTTCTTTATTAATTTTTTCTTTAGCATGTTTTACTAATTTTTTAAAAAATTGTGCTTCTGTTTGTTGAGGCAGCATAAATAATACGCTAAAGACAAGCAATAATTTAAAAAGGATGGTAGTTTTAAACTGATGTTTTTTCATAATTTTTATTTTTAAAATTTTAGCTTTTATTGTGGTTTAATTTTTATGCTAAATTATGTTCAAAAACAAAAAATTACTTCATAAAAAAGTATGATTCTATTCACCCAAAAGGGTGATTTATAGGATAAAGAATGTTGATAATTAGGCTTTAAGTAGAATAACGCGTATTTATTTATTAAATGTCGGTTATTTTTTTAATAGCTTGAATTCTATTTTTAACATCTAATTTGGCGTAGATATTTTTGATATGTGTTTTTACTGTGTTTTTAGAAACAAACATTTTCTCAGCAATTTCATCGTTAGAAAAACCTTTTGAAATAAAGTTAAAGACTTCTGTTTCTCGTTTGGAAAGTCCAAATTCATCAAACTTTTCAGTTAAATTTTCTTTTTTAATAATTGTATTATTATTTGCAGTATCTTTTAATTTTTTAATTTGATGAATATAGTTTTGTATTTCTGAGTTTTTATTTTCTAATTCTAAATCAGAATTTTTTCGGTATAAAAACAGTAAAATTGACAGGGTTAAAATTACCAAAATACTAACTGCAGAAATATAAATAATTCTTTTAAAATTGGTTTTTGCCTTTTTTTGATTTACTTCAATATTTTTTGCTAATTCTTCTATTTTCTTATCTTTTTTAGCGGTATCGTATTCAATTTGGGTACTTATAATACTTTTTTGAGAGGCTTCATTTACAATACTATCTTGAAATAAAGTAGTTTTTTTATATGCATTTAAAGCTTTTTTATAATTATTTACTTTAGTATAATAATCTACTAATGCGTTGTAACCTAAGGCAATGTTTTCTTTAGATTTTATTGCTTTTGCATTTTCTAACCCTAAAATTATATTGTCAAAAGACTCCTTGTGTTTACCTGTATATAATTGATTTTTACCAATATTTATTAATGTATTACTTAAATATCTAATATTATTAGATGCTGTAAATAGCGGTATTGCCTTTTTGTAATAAACTGTAGATTGTTTGTAATCTCCTTTTTTTTGAAAAAGTAATCCTAGTAAATTATCTCTAATAGCTTCACTTTTTTTATGATTATTGGCCTTTGTTAAAATTAATGCTTTATTAAGGTAATAATATGCTGAGTCATATTCCTTTTTATACAAAAACACTTCACCTAAATTTGATAAACTATATTCTTGTCCTTTTATTCTTTTTCCTTTTTTATCTAAAGCGTAAACTCGCTTAAAATAATACAAGGCTTTATCATATTCTTTAGTGTCAATAAATACATTTCCTATTCCACTAAGTGCAATAGTTATGCTTCTATTATGATTAATTTTTTCAGCTAATTTTAATGCCTTAAAATAATATTCAAAGGACTCTTTTTCTAAATTAAGTTTATGAAAAGTAACTCCTAAATTATTTAAACACTTGATTTTCAATAAAGTATCTGTAGTCTTATTTAAATAGTTTAATGCTCTTTTATGAAAAGTTAAAGAGTTACTATAATCAAAATGTCTTCTAGCATATAATCCTTTTCTATTATAACATTCTGCTAAACCATCTAAATAATATATTTTTTCAGAAATTTTTAAAGCTTCATTAATAATAGCATTATTAACGTGTTTTTCTTTAAGTGTTTTTTTGTATAAACTAATTAAATTGTCAACTTTTTTAATGCTGTTTGGCTGTGCTTTTAAAGCTTCAAATAAACTTTCGTTTTCTTTGTTTATTGATGTGGTATTTTGACTAAAACTGCCAATGGTTACCACTAAAAATAATATTGAAATAAGAATGTTTTTTTTATTCATAGCTTAATAAATAATCTTCGCTAAAGTTAAAAAACAAAAAATAGCTTTCATTATAATAATTGTAACAATTGATACATATACTGTTTTATTAACCTATTTATAATTTCCTGCCACTTTTTCAAGTTCAGCATACCAATCTTTGCCAAATTTTCTAATCAGTGCTTCCTTTACAAATTTATAAACTGGCACTTGTAATGCTGCTCCTAAAACACAAGCATCGTCACAAATTGGCCAATGGTGATAATTTACAGCAGAAAACTCGCTGTAATCCATAATTCGAATAGGGTATAAATGACAAGAAACAGGTTTTTTCCATTTAATTTTTCCAGCATTATACGCTTCTTCAATACCACATTTTGCAATGTTATTTTTGTCAAAAATTACATAAGCACAATCTTTGTCATCAATTAAAGTAGTTTCATATTCTCCTTCATTAGTTATAAAAAGCCCTTGATTTTCGATCGCCTCAATGCCTTCTTTTCGTAAAAACGGTTTAATTTTTGGATAAATATCTAATAATATTTGAAGTTCGTCCTCTTCTAGTGGTGCTCCTGCTTCACCGTCAATACAACATTTTCCTTTACAAGCATTTAAATTACAGACAAAATCCTTTTCTATAATATCTTCTGAAACTATGGTTTTTCCTAATTGAAACATGTTGCAAAAATAAACTATTTTTTTACATTACATTTGTATTAATATAACTTTGAATTGTATAATTTCGCCAATTATTATTTTTAATTGATATATCATGAAAATAGATTTTAAAGAGATTTTTAGTACAACCATGATTTTATTTGCGGTGATTGATATAATGGGTAATATTCCTATTATTATTGAATTGCGTAAAAAAGTGGGAAACATAGAATCTGGAAAAGCATCCATTATTGCAGGATTAATATTAATTACATTTTTATTTTTAGGAAAAAGTATTTTAACCGTAATAGGTATTGATGTTCAATCATTTGCAGTGGCAGGTTCTTTTATTTTGTTTTTTTTAGCTTTAGAAATGATTTTAGGGATTACTTTATATAAAGAAGAAGATACCAATGCCATTACGGCCTCAGTATTTCCTTTAGCTTTTCCACTAATTGCCGGACCAGGAAGTTTGACTTCTATTTTAGCATTACGTGCTGAATATCAACCTATTAACATAGTTATTGCTATTATTATTAATGTGATATTTATGTATATTGTGATGAAAACCTCTTCAAAAATTGAAAAATTTATTGGACAAAATGGAATTAAGATTATTCAAAAAATATTTGGGGTAGTATTATTAGCCATTGCCGTAAAATTATTTACCTCTAACATACAAGGATTATTTCACTAATTATTAAATCATTATGAATGAATTCAACACTTTAATTATTGGAGGAAGCGCAGCTGGATTATCAAGTGCTTTAATTTTAGGCTCTGCATTAGACAAGCCTTTTGGTATTGGGAAAAAAGTTGGAATTATTACTCACCAAAAAAGTGCAGCTTTACAAAATGCTGAATTAAATAATGTGTTAGGATTTAAAAAAGGGACTAAAGGTGAAGACCTTCTAAAATTTGGTTTAGGGCAACTTTCTGAAAACTATCCTGAAATAATTCAAATTGAAAAAGAAAAAGTACTTAAAATTGAAGGTGCTTATCCTAATTTTACTGTGATAACCAATAAAAATTCTTATAAAACTAAAAATATAGTAGTTGCAGTTGGACCTTCTAATTTATTTAGTCGAACCTATTTTATTACAAGAAGATAGTTTTAATAGTGTTTTCAGTTGTTTTTATTACCAAAATAGGGCTCAAAAAAGACCAGTTTTTAGTATCTTGGTGAATAAAACCTTGTCAAATGCGTTC
>NZ_JAKIUR010000079.1 GCF_021647475.1 Lutibacter sp. | reverse complement strand
CATTAGTATTTGGAAAACAAATGGCTTTGCAACAAGAAGGAAGTATAATTAATATTTCTTCAATGGCTGCTCAACAAGCATTAACAAGGGTTGTGGGCTATTCTACATCCAAGGCATCTGTTGATATTTTTACTAAATGGTTGGCTGTAGAAATGGCGCAAAAACATTCTGAAAAAATCAGAGTTAATGCAATTTCACCTGGGTTTTTTATAGGAGAACAAAACAGACGTTTATTATTAAATAAAGATAATTCATTAACTGCAAGGGGAAAAACCATAGTTAATAATACTCCCATGAAACGTTTTGGAGAGCCTGAGGAATTGCTTAGTACTCTTTTTTGGTTGTGTTGTGATTCCTCTAGTTTTATTACGGGTATTGTAGTGCCAGTGGATGGTGGGTTTAGTGCGTTTTCAGGAGTTTAAATTGTAATTATGAAGAAATTAGAACAAACATTCAGGTGGTATGGACCTAATGATACTGTTTCGTTAGAATATATAAAAATGGCTGGAGCAACAGGAGTTGTAACCGCTTTGCATGAAATTCCAAATGGTGAAATATGGCCAGTTGAAGATATTATTGTGCGAAAAAAAATAATTGAAGAAAGAGGTTTAACCTGGTCTGTTGTGGAAAGTATACCTGTTCATGAAGATATAAAAAGACGTACAGGAAAATATCAGCAATTTATTGAAAATTACAAAATTAGTATTAAAAATTTAGCAACTTGTAATATCAAAAATATTACATATAATTTTATGCCAGTTGTAGATTGGGTTAGAACAGATTTAGACTACAAACTTGATGACGGATCATATGCCTTACGTTTTGATAAAATAGCTTTTATTGCTTTTGAGTTGTTTATTTTAAAAAGAGAAAGTGCTGAAAATGAATTTTCAGAAATAGAAAAAATGAAAGCTAGCAACTATTTTTCTAAACTTAGTAAACTTGATATAGAAGAGTTAACTAATTATATCATAGCAGGATTACCAGGCGGAATGACTGAAGGTGTAGATTCAATCAGAGAGTTTCGTGAAATTTTAAACACTTATCAGACTATTAATTCAAACCAACTGAGAGAAAATTTATTCGAATTCTTAAAGGAAATTGTTCCTGTTGCAGAAAATTACCATGTTTTATTGGCTATTCATCCAGATGATCCTCCATATCCAATTTTAGGATTGCCAAGAGTAGTAAGTACCGAGAGTGATGCTAAATCAATAGTAGATGCTGTTAAAAGTTCAAGCAATGGATTGTGTTTTTGTACTGGCTCCTACGGTGCTAGACCTGAAAATGATTTGGTTGGTATGATTGAGAGCTTGGGAAGTAATATTCATTTTCTTCTTTTAAGAAGTACACAACGAGATGAGGATGGGAGTTTCTATGAAGCAAATCATTTCGATGGAGATGTAGATATGTATGAAGTGATGAAAGTGATTGTAGCCGAACAACAAAAAAGAAAAAATGCAATACCTATGAGACCAGACCATGGTCATAAAATGCTAGACGATATTAACAAACATTCTAACCCAGGTTATTCTGCCATAGGGCGCTTAAGAGGGTTAGCAGAATTAAGAGGGTTGGAAATGGGGTTTTTAGGTTTGTTAAAATAGTTTTAGTTCTAATTTGTTGATTATAATACTAGAGCCCAAAGAATACAGCATCTTAAGTATTTACTTTTTTAGACTATCATTCAATAAATGTAATTTTATCTAATAAACATGTTTTATTTTGTTTCGTATTATATTTTTTGTACTTTCGTATTATATTTTATTTATAAAAAATAAACAATGAGAACAATTAAAGTGTTAAATTTAAAATGCAATGGTTGTGCTAATACCATTATAAAAGGGCTACTTTCAATAGAAGGGATTGAGAATGTATCTATTGATGTAGCTACTTCAAAAGTTTCTTTTGTTTCAACAGAAGAAGAAGCCTTAAAGTCAGTCAAAGAAAAATTATCTGCAATGGGTTACCCAGAAGTTGGAGATGACAATACAATTATTCATAAAGCAAAATCTTTTGTGAGCTGTGCTACAGGAAGGATGATAGCAGAATAATATCAAATTAGTTAAACCTTCTTAAAGTGATTTAAATCACTTTAAGAAGGTTTTTTTATTGTAATTTTTGCCTTCAAAATTTTCTAAATTATTAACTAAAAAAATCAAAAATAATGTCAAAACATTTTCAAGTTTTAGTCATTGGAGGTGGTACGGCCGGAATAATGGTTGCATCCATGTTAAAACGAAAAAACGCTTCACTCAAAATAGGATTATTGGATCCTGCAAAAAAGCATTACTATCAACCTGCATGGACTTTAGTTGGAGCGAATACGTATGAGTTTGAAAAAACAGCAAAATCTATGGCCTCACTAATTCCTGAGGGAGTTGAACATATTAAAGAATTTGCAGATAAATTTAATCCAGAAAACAATAAAATTATTTCTAAAGAAGGAAATGAATTTACTTACGATTATTTAGTAGTTGCTCCTGGGTTAAAAATAGCACCAGACTTAGTAGAAGGATTACCAGAAGCGATGGATAAAGGCGTAGTTTGCAGCAATTATACAAACCCTAATCACACTTGGGAAGTACTTAAATTCTTTAAAGGAGGTACAGCCTTATTTACACAACCATCTACACCTATAAAGTGTGGTGGAGCTCCTCAAAAAATCATGTATTTAGCCGATGAACACTTTACTAAAATTGGAGTTAGAGATAAAACAAATATTGTTTTTGCAATGCCGGGTAATGTTATTTTTGCAGTAAAAAAAGTAGCGAAAATGTTGATGGAAGTAATAGATAGAAAGGATATTAATGTTCGGTTTTATCATAAATTAGTTAAAGTAGATGCAAAAAAACAAATTGCATGGTACGAAATATTAAAAGAATCGGATGATGGAAATGATTGTGTGGTAATAAAAGCAAAACCAGAAGATGTAGTTGATCAAGAAATTCAACATAATTATAAAGATGTTAAGGCTGTTGAAAAAGATGGTTTAATAGGTATTCATTTTGATATGATGCACTTAGCACCACCACAACAAGCTCCAGATTTTATTAAGAATTCACCTTTAGCTACAGAATCAGGATGGTTATCTGTTGATGCGGGAACAATGCAACACAAAAAATATTCCAATATTTTTGGATTAGGAGATGTTTGTGAATTACCAACTGCCAAAACAGGAGCGGCAATAAGAAAACAGGTTCCTGTAGTTGTTGAAAATGTTTTACATTTATTTTCTGAAAGTAAGTTGGCAAATAAAACGTATGATGGATATTCCTCCTGTCCATTAATTACAGGTTATGGAAAAATGGTATTGGCAGAATTTGATTATTCAAAAGAGTTTAAACCAGACCCTAAATTAAAAGAATTTCCGTTGATGATTAGTGATTCTTCGAAAGAACATTGGCGTTTATGGATTTTAAAAAAATATTTATTGCCTTATTTATATTGGAATAAAATGATGAAAGGTATAGAAGTATAAAAAAAGGATGTCCTATTGAGCGGAATCGAAATATAATTTAAAATTATTTTTAGTTCTCGACTCCGCTCGAAATGACTTTCTATTTATCAACCTGAACCTGTTTCAGGTTCTTATTTTGATTGATTTTCAATATGAAAAGATTCTGAAATAAATTCAGAACGATAATTTTTTTAACAGCCTTTTCTAATTTAAAATTTTAATGTAGCTCCAATTAAAAAGTTACGTGTGGCTTGTGGATAATATCCTGCTCCGTCTAAAGTAGTGGTTTCACCTGGTACAGACCAAGTATCATCATAGGTATAATAATATCCATTTGAAATATATTTAACATTAAAAATATTATTTACTAAAGCTGTAAATATGATGGACTTTACTATTTTCTTAGGTTTTATTTCGTAGGTTAAATTAAAATCGTTTACAAAATAACTCGCTAATTTGGAGTTGTTATTATCAATATTTCCCATATACTGTTCTCCAACATATTTTGAAAGTAGAGAAATATACATCTTGGTATTTGGTGTATAAGTAAATGAATTTCCCGCGACTATATTTGGAGAAAATGAAATATTTGTAGTTCCTAAATTTTCTAAATTTCCATTCCAAGAAGTTACAAAATCTATATTTTTATTACTGCTTATTGCAATATTGGGTTGCCAGTTAAAATGTTTGTTTATTTTAATATTCCCATCAATTTCTAATCCTAATCGGTAACTTTTACCACTTGTTGCTCTTATAAAATCACCGGTATCATCAATAGCACCTGTTAAAACCAATTGATTTTTATATCGCATATAATATACATTGGTATTTACAGCCACATTTTCAGATTTATAACGCCACCCAAGTTCAAAATCAGTTAGTTTTTCGGCAGTATTCACCCCGTATTTAAAATCATTCCTATTTGGCTCTTTGGTGGCTTTTGCAACAGAAAAATAGATGCTATTACTATTGTTGGTTTTAAAAGTTAATCCTGCTTTTGGGTTGAAAAATGAGTACTTTTTATCAATATTTATAGGGTTTCTATTTGAAGTAGTTCCATCAGTTTTAAAACCGACAAACCTTCCTTGTAAATCGGTAAATAAAGTCCATTTATCAGATAAATTATAAGTTAGTTTTCCAAAAACATTGGCATCGTTCTTTTTGGTATTACTATCATAATAATGACCACGAATTTGTGAATTACTTGCATATTGAGCCCAAATAATTTCACCAAAATGAGCTCCATTATAGTAACTTACGGATGTTCCAAAAATAAATTCTAAAGTATTGTTTTTGTAAGTGGCATTTGCATTTAACACATAAAAATCATTATCAAGCCATCTTCTTCTAATTAAATCGGTTTTATCAATAGTTTCACCACCAATAGTTATAGGTGTTAAGTTGTAATCAGCAAAATCTTGATTTGTTTTATATTGCTCGTAATAACCTTTTCCTTTGCTGTAATTTAATGCTACATTAGAGTTCCAATTTTGTGATAATTTTTGATTCCAAAGCAATTGATAATGGTCTTGTTGGTAGTTATCAGTTTCATTATCATAAGAATACGGATTGTAAGTTCTTCCAAAAGAAGCCATTTCCTCTTTAGTAACTCCGTACCAAGCTTGGTAAGTTTTTTCTTTTCCTCCAAAAGATAATGCTTTAATTAAGGTATTATCATCAACATAAGCAACTTGTAAAAAGTATGATTTTAAATGAGAAAATGCCCGGTCAATATAACCATCAGAATCTATTTTAGAAAATCGTCCAGCAAATTCAATATGATTATTTATTTTTCCTGTACTAAATTTTACCGTATTTTTATGGGTATTATAAGAGCCTATTGAACTGCTAATTTCACCATACGGATTTTCAGAAATAGCATCGGTTAAAATATTTAAACTTGCCCCAAAAGCTCCTGAACCATTAGTTGAAGTTCCCACGCCACGCTGTAATTGCATACTTTGAGTTGAAGAAGCAAAATCAGGCAAATCTACCCAATACGTTCCTTGACTTTCAGCATCGTTATACGGAATTCCATTAATAGTTACATTAACTCTGGTGGCATCACTACCACGAACTCTAATTCCAGTGTAACCAACGCCTGCACCAGCATCGGAGGTAGTTACTACAGAAGGTAAATAATTTAATAGCATAGGAATATCCTGTCCTAAATTTCGTTTTGCTAACTCTTTTTTGGTGATGTTACTGTGTGTTATCGGAGAATTTTCTTTAACGCGAACTGCATCAACCAACACTTCGTCTAAATTTACAAAACTATCTGCCATGTTTATGGTAATAGATTGGTCTTTAGATAAATTAATAGCAACTTCTTTAGGATTACTGATGGCACTTACTACCAAAATATAACTTCCTTTTTTTAATTGAAATTTGAAATTTCCTTGTAAATCTGAAGTTGTTCCGTTAGAAGTTCCTTTAATTAAAATACTTGCTCCAGACAAAGGTTGATTCCCATCCACAACTTTTCCAGATAGCGTAAAAGAATTTTGAGCGTTTGTATTAATGGTAAATGCAAGGATAAAAAAAGCTACTAATAACTTCACTTTTTTACAATTTGTTTTTAAAAATAGTTTCATTTAATATAAAATAAAACGATTTAAAAAGAGGTAATTAATCGATGTTTAACTTGAATTTTACTCAAATTTATTTGAGTATCCCTTAACAGCATTATCTGTTCAGGTTCAATGGGTTTAATCTCAGCCTATAAAGCACCCCTTTTGAGATGCTGCAAATTTAAGGATTATTTAGTTACAAACATTAAAAAAATAATTAACTTTTACTGTTTATGTAACATTTAATTCATAAAATAATGATATATATTAGGTTTAAAACCTAGTTAATAAATTACCTTTACACTTTAATTTTAAAGTACATTCCTTTTGAAAACAATTACCTCAAAAAAGGTTTTGACTGATGCTTCTAGAATTATGACAGAAGCATTAGTTCAATCAGGTGCTGATGTGTTTATAGGCTATCCCATAACACCTTCCAATTTATTTTATGCTTATTCCAAAGAGCGTTTTCCTGAATTTTTAGCTGGACCAGATGAAATTTCTGTTTTACAATGGATGTGTGGTTATTCGGCTGCCGGTAAAATTCCGGTTACCGCAACTTCTTTTCCAGGATTAGCCTTAATGACTGAAACACTAAATATGGCTTATATGATGGAATTGCCAATGGTGTTGGTTATTGTACAACGGTTGGGTCCAAGTACAGGCTCTGCAACCACAGGAGCTCAAGGTGATTTAAAATTTTTAGATGGAATTATTTCTGGTGGTTTTCCATTACCAATATTTTCTCCATCCAATTTTAATGATGCTTGGACATTGGCAAATAAAGCTGTTAAAACTGCAGTTGAGTTTAGAACACCAGTAATTATTTTAACTTCTAAAGAACTAGTGATGACTCAAAAAGGTTTTGATATTAATTTGTTAGAACCTTTAGAAAAAATTGATAGGACACCAAAAGCATTTGAGCCACCTTACCAACCTTATAAAGCAGGTGATGATAGGGTTCCTACATTTTATCCTTTAGGAAATGAAGAATTTCAAGCTCGTTTTAATGCATCAACTCATGATAATGATGGATTAATTAAAAAAGGAACTCCAGAAAGTTTAGCAAATACTTGGAGACTTCGTGAAAAGTTAGAAAAACGAGTTGATGAGTTTTCTTTTTATGAATTAGATGCCGAACAAGGTGCTACTAAATTAATTATTACCTGGGGTGTAACTGCTGATGCATCAAGAGATGCTGTTCAATCAATTAGAAATAAAGGCAAAAAAGTTTCTTTATTAATAGTAAAAACAATCTTACCAATTTCTTCTAAAATTTATGAAATTATAGATTCGTATAAAAAAGTACTTTTTGCAGAAGAAAATATGTCTGGTTTATATAAAGAAATGATTTTTGGTAAACGGAACAATCCAAATGTTAAAACGGCAACTAAATTTGGCAGTATGCTAACGCCATCTGAAATTGAAGCAACCCTTTTTAATTAGAAGAAATTATGGAAACAACTAAAAAAATATTAACCAATGTTAAAATGCCTTTCTGTCCAGGATGCGGTCATGGCGTTTGTGTAAGAAGTACTTCTAAAGCCTTGGAAAACCTAGGATATGGTGCTAAAGATGTAGTTATGGTTAGCGATATTGGATGTGCTGGTTTGGTAGATCCTTTATTTGCAACGCATACCATTCATGGCTTGCATGGTCGTTCTCCAGCATTAGGTCTTGGGGTAACGCTTGGCTTAGATAATCCAAATAAAAAAGTGGTGGTTGTGCAAGGTGATGGAGGTGCAACTATTGGACTACAACACATTTTAGAAGCTTCAAGAAGAAATGTGGATATGACTTTAATTGTGTTGAATAATTTATTGTACGGAATGACTGGCGGACAAATGAGTGGTTTATCAACTAGTAATTTTAAACAATTTAAACATAGTGATGATAATGCTGAACCCTATGATATTGTAAATTTAGCTTATAGTGCTGGAGCAGCTTTTAGTGTTCGGGTAAATAATATTTCAAATTTTGAAGCTACTTTAAAAGAAGCCATTGAAATTCCAGGTTTTTCTTTAGTAGAATTGTCAAGTTTGTGTACTTCACACGGAATGAAGAAAATTTTGGAATTTAAAAATTATGTAGTTGAAGAAGAAAAATTTACGAATAAAAGACCAGTTGGAGTTAGTTTAAGAAGAAATACAGCTAGTTTGTTTAGCAAAGTTAAGGTTTTAGATACTCAATTCAATTCCACTATTTCTGAAACCATTGGTGTTGTTATTGCAGGTTCCGCTGGTGGCGGAATTCAATCTGCTGCAAAAATGTTGGCACAAGCCGGAATTTTATCTGGATTATACGCCACTATGAAAGGTGAATATCCAATCACCGTTGGAACAGGTTTTTCAGCTGCTGAAGTAATATTATCTAAAAAACCAATTCAGTTTACTGGTTTAGAAAAACCTAGTGTGGCTTTAGCCGTAACTGAAGATGGATGGAATAAAGTAAAAAATCGTATTTCATCTAATTCTAAGGTTATTGTCGATGCTAAAATTAATACTGAATCTGACTATGAAACTAAAGAATTTTTAAAAGAAGGAGGAAAAAAGGGAGCTGCATTAAGTGCTATTTCATATTGGATACAAAAATCTAACGTATTTCCAATTGATGCCTTGTTAAAAGTTGTAGAAGGTAGTAAATATGAAGAATCTTTGAAAAGTGCCATAAAAAGTGCAGAAAAATTTAAAGAATTAGTTTATATTGATCGTTAAACTTTAGGTTTTTTTCTATAAGCTTTTTTAAATGCTTGCCTTTTCTTTTTATCTAGTCAATCCTCAAAAAGCACTATTTCGGATTGATTTAAGCCACATTTAAAATTGAATTGAACTTTATTCTATAGAGTATTGCTATTTTGAATTTCAAAATTATCCACACAATAGAAGTTTTTAACT
>NZ_JAKIUR010000078.1 GCF_021647475.1 Lutibacter sp. | reverse complement strand
AATATGATGATGATTTAACGGCTTGTTGAACTGGAAATAACGCGACCAAAGGAGCGTTATTCTATTTCAATAATGCCACATTTTAAAATCAAATTTAAACTCGTATATTTGAGTAATGTTTAACTAATAAAAATTAACGCTTTGTTACGTTAGAACCTTGAATCCAAGGTTTCATCAGATTTAATTTTTGTAATTGTTTTTGAAGAAGTTCCACAACTCACAAATACAACTGAAAAAACGAATATATAAAGTAACTGTTTCATAATTAGATGTATTTAAAATAAAAGCACAAAAACTATTCCATTTTAAAGATAGTTAAAAAGTGCTATATTGTTATCTTTTAAAAAGATAAAATGAATAAAAATAGATGTAGTTGGTGTGGTAATAATCCATTATATGTAAAATATCATGATGAAGAATGGGGAGTTCCAATTTATGATGATGATAAATTATTTGAATTTTTAATTTTAGAAACTTTTCAGGCTGGATTAAGTTGGATTACTGTCTTACGGAAACGCGAAAATTTTAGAAAAGCTTTTAATAATTTTGATTATAAAAAAATTGCAAACTATAATGATGATAAGTTTGATGAGTTGATTCAAAATGCCGGAATTATCAGAAACAAACTTAAAATTAAAGCAACTATAACCAATGCAATTTCCTTTATGGAAGTTCAAAAAGAGTTTGGTTCGTTTTCAAATTATATTTGGAAATTTACTAATGGAAAACCTATTGTAAATAAATGGAAAACCTTAGGTGAAATTCCTGCCACCACAAAATTATCAGATATTATTTCAAAAGATTTAAAAAAACGAGGATTTAAATTTGTGGGTTCAACGGTTATATACGCACATATGCAAGCAACAGGTATGGTAAATGATCATTTGGTAGATTGTTTTAGGTATAATAAAGTATAGGAAAAGATAACCACGTTGTTATCACTCCTCGTTATGACGTTGTATTTTGTCATTGCTAATGTAGAAAAGCAATCTGTTGCTTTATAAGTTATTTATTGAATTGGTATTAAAATTTCAGTAACCCATTTGGCAGGATTTGGAGTATCTTCTTGATTAACTAAATACACTTCAAGAGGTTCAGCATTTGATAGTTCTTTTAAGTTTTCCGCAGATAAATTTTTAAAAGCAGTTTTCCAAGCTTCGGGTAAATAGTTGTAATTTCCGGTAAACAAAGTTTTAAACATTTTTTGAGGTTTTATAAATCCGTTTAAAACATCTCCGTTAGTAACAATTCTTTCAGAAACAGGAATGCACGTAGAGAACATAATAGTTCCATTTTCTTCATCCCATTTGTGAGTAATAGTAAATGGTTTTCCTGTTGGTTGTATGTTGTTTTCTTTCATATACTTCATAATTAACGTAAACATTTCTTCTGTTTTTTTATCAATTTCAGAAAATTTACTTGCAGTAGTTTGGTATAAATAGTAACCACCGCCGTAATCTACAACTCCTTTACTTTCAATACTATGTTTTTCCATTTCTTTAGTAATATAATTATTTAGTAATTTCAATCCTCTTTTGTACATAGGTGTTATATTTTTTTCAATTCCACCTTGAGTTAGCCAATATGCTTTTTCCATAAAAGTATTTTTGCCACGCATTCCCCAAGTAACTTCTGTACTATCACTCATTTTTTTTAAATTCCAATAAACTTCGGGTGTGCTACCTGTTCCAAAATCAATTTGTTGAATAAGTTCTTTATTTGGGATTAAAGAAATTGTTTTCATAGTTCCGCCACCTTCTTTTCCCTTCCAGCTATAAGAAGCATTTTCCCCTGAGGTAACCTCTGGATAAGTCGCAACAATACTAGAATCCATTTCATACCAAGGTCCCCAATTTTGCCAATTTTTATAATCATTAATTTCATTAAAAACCACTGCAACTGGTGCTTTAATAATTGTAGTTTGTTTAACATCATAATTACCATTTAATGTAGCTAAATACATTGATCCTCCGATTATAAATATCAGAATTAAAAAGAATAAATATTTTAAAAGTTTCATAATGATAATTTTAAGTTTGCTTCTTGCTAATTTACTAAATTAAATCATTTGAAATTAGTAAATTTGAGACTTAAAATTTATAACATGAAAATAAAATATATAGTTCTTTTGCTTTTTATAGCAATAATGCTTCCTTCTTGTAAAAAACAAGAATCAAAACAAAAGCAACAAGTTAAAGAAAGTAAATTTCAATATAAAGCCGAGCAATTTGCAGATTTAAATATATTGAGATATCAAATTCCAGAGTTTGATAAGTTAACTTTAAAACAAAAAAAATACGTTTATTATTTATCTCAAGCAGGTATGGCAGGTCGTGATATTATTTACGATCAAAATTACAGATTCAATTTAAAAATAAGACGTGCTTTAGAGCATATTTTTACGAATTTTAAAGGTGATAAAAACTCTGAAAATTGGAAAAATTTTGAAGTTTATTTAAAACGAATCTGGTTTTCTAACGGTATCCATCATCATTATTCAAATAGTAAATTTCAACCAAAATTCTCAAAAGAATATTTACAAACGTTATTAAAAGCTACTAATACCAAACTTGAAGGCGAAGCGTTTGAGGTTATTTTTAATGATAAAGATGCAAAAAAAGTAAATTTAGATGCAACCACCGGGTTATTGAAAGGCTCTGCGGTTAATTTTTATTCACCAAACGTTACTTCAGAAGAAGTAGATAAATTCTATGCTTCTAAAATGGATAAAAATGATGCAACACCAATTGAGTACGGATTAAATTCTAAAATGGTTAAAAATGCTGATGGAACTCTTAAAGAAGAAGTTTGGAAAGTAGGCGGAATGTATGGGGCTGCAATTGAAAAAGTAGTATTTTGGTTGAAAAAAGCAGAAGAAGTTGCAGAAAATCAGCAACAAGCAGATGCTTTAAACCTACTAATTAAATTTTATGAAACAGGCGATTTAAAAGTTTGGGATCAATACAATATTGCTTGGGCAACAAGTACCAAAGGCGATATTGATTATATCAACGGATTTATTGAAGTTTATAACGATCCAAAAGCGTTCAGAGGTTCATTTGAAAGTATTGTTGAAATTAAAGATTTTGATATGTCTAAAAAAATGGCAGTCGTTTCTGAAAATGCCCAATGGTTTGAAGATAATTCTCCTATAATGGAAGCTCACAAAAAGAAAAATGTGGTAGGCGTTTCATACAAAACGGTAAATGTAGCTTCTGAAGCAGGTGATGCATCACCATCAACTCCAATTGGTGTTAATTTGCCAAATAATAATTGGATTCGTCAACAACATGGCTCTAAATCAGTTTCCTTAGGGAATTTAATTGAAGCCTATAACCAAGCTGGCGGAACGGATAAATTAAAAGAATTTGCCTATAATGAAGATGAAGTAAACACCGAAATTAAATATGGGCAATTAGCTGATAAATTACATACGGCTTTACACGAAGTTATTGGTCATGCAAGTGGAAAAATAAATCCAGGAGTTGGGCAACCGAAGGAAACTATGAAAAATTATGCTTCAACTTTAGAGGAAGCACGTGCCGATTTGGTTGGTTTATACTTTTTACCTGATCAAAAATTAGTAGATTTAAATTTATCGCCAAATGCAAAAGAATTGGGTAAAGCTGCGTATGATGGTTATATAAGAAATGGATTATTGACACAATTAGTTCGTTTAAAATTGGGTGATGATATAGAAGAAGCTCATATGAGAAATCGTCAGTTGGTGGCGGCTTGGGCTTATGAAAAAGGTAAAAAAGATAATGTGATTGAAAAAGTTATAAAAAATGGAAAAACTTATTTTGTAATTCATGATTATGCTAAATTAAGAGTGTTATTTGGACAATTATTACGAGAAATTCAACGTATTAAATCAGAAGGAGATTTTGAAGCTGGTAAAAATTTAGTAGAAACTTATGGTGTAAAAGTCGATCAAAAATTACTTAAAGAAGTTTTAAAGCGTAATAGTAAATTTAAATCTGCTCCTTATGGCGGATTTATAAATCCGATTTTAGTTCCCCAAAAAAATGCTAAAGGAGAAATTACAGACATATTGGTAACACAACCAAAAAGTTTTACTGAAGAAATGTTGTATTATGCTAAAAATTATTCCAGTTTGCCAGACCAAAATTAAAAGAATTAATGAGCAAAGTTAAAACGGCAATAAAAGCATCCTATTTTAGTATTATAGGAAATACAGCTTTAGCAATTGTTAAAGGGCTGGCAGGTATTTTTGGACATTCCTATGCCCTAATTGCTGATGCCATTGAATCTTCAACAGATATTTTTGCATCTATTTTAGTACTTTTCGGATTAAAATATTCAACAAAACCTGCAGATAAAAATCATCCTTATGGGCATGGAAGGGCAGAGCCATTAATAACTTTTTTAGTAGTAGGATTTTTAATTACTTCTGCAACAATAATTATACATGAGGGTATTGTTCATTTAGGAAAATCACGTGAATTACCAAAAGCTTGGACACTTATTGTACTCGGTATAATTATTATTTGGAAAGAAATATCATTTCAATATGTAATTAAAAAGAGTAAAGAAACGCACAGTTCATCATTAAAAGCAGATGCTTGGCATCATAGAAGCGACGCTATTACTTCGGTTACTGCATTTATTGGAATTTCAATGACCTTATTACTGGGCGAAAATTTTAAAAATGCAGATATTTATGCAGCATTTTTTGCTGCGGCATTTATATTTTATAACAGTTATTTAATTTTTAGACCAGCTTTAGGTGAAATTATGGATGAAAATTTATATGATGATTTAATAGCTGAAATTAGAAAAGTGTCATTAACTGTTGACGGTATTTTAGATACAGAAAAATGTTTAGTTAGAAAGTCTGGAATGAAATATCACGTAGATTTACATGCCGTTGTTGATGGAAATAAATCGGTAAAAGAAGGACATGAATTGGCACATAAACTTAAAGATAAACTGCAAAGTCAATTAGAAAGTATTGGAGATGTATTAATTCATATAGAACCAAATAATTAAATTTATAAAAAACACTTTAATTATTAATCCGTTTCATTAATTTAGAACGGATTTTTTAATGCATTGAAAAAGTAATCATAGTAAAAATAGCGATAATTAAAAAAATTGCAATCACAATTATAAATGTATTTTTATAATACTTTTTAATTACTTTAAAATCTTTTCGATAACTCCAAACCATGGCAATAGTAAATGCAATGATAAATAATGTGGCAAAAATTAGTTGGTTTTTACTAAACATATAAAAGATGTATATTTAACTTCAAAAATACGTAATTTTTTAAGATGAAACATGCATTAATAATAGGAGCCACATCAGGAATAGGCAAAGACTTGGCAGAAATTTTGGTTACTAACAATTATTTAGTGATAATTACTGGTAGAAGAGAAAATTTATTGAAAGAAATTCAGCAAACAAATCCAGAAAGGTATAGTTACAAAGTACAAGATGTAACCGATCTAAAATCCTGTGAAACATTATTTAAAGAAGTAAAATCGGAATTTAAAAATATTGATTTAATTGTATATAGTTCGGGTGTTGGAGCTCCAAATTATAAGTTAGATTGGGAATTAGAGAAACCTACTATAGAAACTAATGTTGTGGCAGCGACAAAAATTTATGGATTAGCATATAATCTTTTTATGGAACAAGGATTTGGTCATTTAGTAGGTATTTCGTCACTTGCTTCAATTAGAGGAAATCGACATGTACCAGCATATTTTGCTTCCAAAGCATATCAAGCTAGTTATCTGGAATCGCTTTGGATGAAAGCAAGTAGGAGCAAATCTAAAATTTATATTACTGATATTCAACCTGGTTTTGTCGATACTTCAATGGCAATAGGAAAAACGTTTTGGATGTCATCTTCTAAAAAAGCAGCAAATCAAATTTATTCTGCAATAAAAAAAAGAAAGAAAAAAGCATACATTACAAAACGTTGGGGTTTGGTTGCTTTTGTATTAAAATGGATTCCTGCCAAACTATTGATTAAATTTTTATAAAATTATTGATGAAAAATAAATTAAAAGACGTTCAAAAGTTCATGGAAATTTTTGAATTAGGATATCAAAAAGAGCCAACAGCTAAAATTTCTTTAGAAAAAATAAAGTTGCGTTTTGATTTAATGAAAGAAGAAAATGAGGAATATTTAGAAGCTGCAAAAAATAATGATTTAGTTGAAATTGCAGATGCTTTAGGTGATATGTTATATATTTTATTAGGAACGGTTTTAGAACATGGATTGCAACATAAATTTGAAGCAGTTTTTAATGAAATTCAACGTAGTAATATGAGTAAATTAGATGAAAACGGTAATCCAATTTATAGAGAAGATGGGAAAGTACTTAAAGGTCCAAATTATTTTAAACCAAAAATAAAAGAAATTCTGGACTAAAATATTAACAGAATTTTAAGCGAGAATTATTAAATGAAATTGTTACTTTATGGGTCAGTATAAATATAAAAATTAACCCAAAACAAAATCAATAATCTAATGAAAATGTTTAATAAAAACACATTGCTTCTTACTGTTATTGCAATGGCAATGATTCCTGTTTCTTGTAAAAAAGAACCAGTAAAAAAGAAAGAAATTCACGGAATAATAACAGCAAATATGGATAAAAAAGTTCGGCCTAATGATGATTTTTTTAAGTATGTAAATGGTAGTTGGTTAGCTAAAACCAAAATTCCTGCAGACAGAACTTCTTGGGGAAGTTTTAATGAGCTTCGTAAAAAAACAGATGCTGACGTATTAGGAATTTTAAATGAAGCCATTGCTCAAACAAACAACCCAAATGTTAAAGGAAAATTAAAACTAGATGCAGACCAAGAAAAAGCAGTAAATTTATATGAAACCATAATGGATACAGTAGCTCGTAATAAGGCAGGAATTGCTCCGTTAAAGCCCTATTTAGCTAAAATTAATGCCATTTCTAATTTAACAGATTTACAAAATCTTTTAATAAAAATGGCACCTTATGGAGGCATAGGCTATTTTGGTTTTTATGTTACTAATGATATGAAAGATAGTAAAATGAATGCAGGTTATTTATCACCAGCTGGATTAGGCTTACGTAGAGATTATTATGTAGATCAAGACAAAGATACTAAAGAAAAACGAAAAAAATATATTGCTCATATAGCTAAAATGTTTGAGCTGTTTGGTGATACAAACAAACAAGCTTCAGTCAATGCACAAAAAGTATTTGATTATGAGTATAAATTAGCAGTTCCTAGACGAACAAAAGAAGAAAATAGAGATGCACGAAAAAGATACAACCCTAAAACTATAGCAGAACTTCAAAAAATGACTCCAGAAATTAATTGGAAAGCCTATTTTAAAGGGATAGGAGCAACCAATTTAGATAAAGTAATTGTTACCAATCCAAAATATATGGAGGTACTTAACACTATTTTAAAATCAAGTTCTATAAATGATATTAAATTATATTTGCGTTGGACTCTTATTGATAGAACAGCAGGTTTACTTGATACTAAACTTGAAAAGGCTAACTGGGAATTTTTTGGTAAAGTATTAACAGGTGCTAAAAAACAAAGGCCAATGGATGAACGAGCTTTAGCAAGTGTAAATAGAAGAATAGGAGAAGCTCTTGGTAAATTATATGTGGCTAAAGAATTTCCGCCAGAAGCAAAAGCTAAAGCTGAAGAGATTATTAAAAATGTAATGGAGGCATATAGAAATAGAATCAATGCATTACCTTGGATGACTGCTGAAACTAAGAAAAAAGCTATTGAAAAATTAGATAAAATGACTATTAAAATTGGGTATCCTGATAAATGGAAAGATTACTCAAAATTAGTAATAAATAGCACCAAGAATGGAGGTTCTTTCTTTCAAAATTCTTTAAACACAACCAAATGGAATTTCAATAAAAATATTAAAAAATTAGGTAAACCTGTTGATAGATCAGAATGGGGTATGTCGCCACAAACAGTAAATGCTTATTTTAATCCTGTAAATAATGAAATTGTTTTTCCAGCAGCTATTTTACAACCGCCTTTTTATGATTATAAAGCTGATGCTGCAGTAAATTATGGTGGAATAGGAGCTGTAATTGGACACGAAATTTCTCATTGTTTTGATGATTCAGGAGCTAGATTTGATGCAAATGGTAACTTAAATAACTGGTGGACTAAAGAAGATTTAGATAAATTTACAGTTTTAGGACATAAATTAGTAGAACAATTTAGTAATGTTGAAGCTTTAAAAGGAGTTCATTTAAATGGTAAATATACTTTAGGAGAAAATATAGGTGATTTAGGTGGAGTAAATGCTGCTTATGATGCTTTGCAACTATATTATAAAAATCATAAAAAACCTGATAAAATTGATGGATTTACTCCTGAACAACGTTTTTATATGTCTTGGGCTACGGTTTGGAGAACCAAAATGAGAGAAAACGCACTACGTAGTTTAATTAAAACAAATCCACATTCTCCAGGTATGTATAGGGCTTATATGCCTTTACAAAACGTAGATGCTTTTTATAAAGCATTTGATATTAAAGAAGGAGATAAAATGTATGTTAAACCAAAAGATCGAGTGAAAATTTGGTAAGATAATTTAATAACAAGGCTGTTTAAAAAATTTGAAGTTTATAATACTGAAGATGTCACGCTGAGCTTGTCGAAATGTTATTTCAGAATTTCATTCTACTAATTATATATTATGAACATGAGTTCGACCTAAGGATTTACTTAAATAACTGAAAATCAAAATGTCATTGCGAAAATTATAAATGTAGTGCCATAATTTGAAGTAATCTTTTCATGAAAATGAGATTGCTTCCTCATTTCGCTTTGCTTCATTCATCCTTTAGATTAGCAAAGTTAAAATATTACATTTAATTTACATAATTGTTAATTACAAAGAATCTTTATTTCTTTGATAAAAAAAGAATGGAGTGAACTTATCGTTCCTCTAGATTTATTAGATCAA
>NZ_JAKIUR010000016.1 GCF_021647475.1 Lutibacter sp. | reverse complement strand
AGATGTAAATTATTAGCTAGAATTTTTGCAACTATAAAACGACAAACACCTTATGTAGATATACTAAAATATGCTGCCTGAAAATATTTGAAATATATTTGGTGGAGTCATAGAATACGCAATGACGAAATAACCCGTCACTGCGAGGAGTTTTTAACGACGTGGCAGTCTTATTATAACAAACAAATTGCCACAGTTTTTCTCAAAACTTAGCAATGAGTAAGGCTAATTATTTTCAGTTCTGTAATTATATTATCGAACTCAGGTTAAAAGTAAAAATTACAATTTCATTTTTGTAAATTTGTATCAATTCAAAAAATAATGAAAGAAGAACAAGTAATTTTGGTAAATGAAAAAGATGAACAAATTGGATTAATGCCAAAAATGGAAGCTCACGAAAAAGCTATATTGCACAGGGCATTTTCAGTTTTTATTTTTAATGATAGAAATGAATTGTTATTACAGCAACGAGCTTCGGATAAATATCATTCGCCTTTATTGTGGACTAATACGTGCTGTAGCCATCAACGAAATGGGGAAACCAATATTGAAGCCGGTAAAAGACGCTTACAAGAAGAAATGGGTTTTGAATGTAAATTGACTGAAAAAACTTCATTTATCTATAAAGCACCTTTTGATAATGGCTTAACTGAACATGAATTAGATCATATTATGGTTGGGTTTTACAATAAAAACCCGATTATAAATAGGGAAGAAGTGGAAGATTTTAAATGGATGTTACTGGAAGATGTTAAAAAAGATATAGCTCAACAACCAGGGTTATATACCGAATGGTTTAAAATTATTTTTGCTAAATATTATAGTTTTTTAAATACCTAAGTTATGAAAGTTACCGTTAACAGAAAAGCACATTTTAACGCTGCACATAGATTGTATAATGCTGATTGGACAGATGCTAGAAATACAACCGTTTTCGGAAAATGTGCAAATCCGAATTATCACGGACATAATTATGAGTTAATTGTTTCGGTAAAAGGTGAAATTCATCCTGAAACAGGATTTGTTATGGATATGAAAATTTTAAAAAATTTGATTGAAACCGAAATAGAAGAAAAATTTGATCATAAAAATTTGAATGAAGAGTTAGAGGAATTTAAAACATTAAATCCAACTGCCGAAAATATTGTAGTGGTTATTTGGAATAAATTGCGTAAAAAAATTGATAAAAAATTAGAACTTTCTATTACGCTATATGAAACTCCAAGAAATTTTGTTTCATATTGTGGAGAATAAAATTAGAAGTTAATTAAATTAAAAAGGCTGTCTAAAAAGTAAAATCTTCGTCAACCTGAACTTGCCAGCAGTAGGCGGGCTTGGTTCAGGTTCTTATAATAACTAGTAGCTACTAAGATAAGATTCTAAATTAAATTCAGAATGACAATTTTTAAAACTTTTTAGGCAGTCTTTAATTCGTTTCTTAAAAACTTTTTATTCTTCTTTTACCTTGCAAGTATTTATCTTAAATATAGAATAAAGAGGACAAGAACTAATTAGGCTTGTTAGTAAGAAAATAGCTCCTACAATCAATAATACAATAGCAAGTGTGCCTGATATGATATCTTTCCAATATAAAACGGCAATAACAATGGCAATTAATATTCTGATAATTTTATCAGCAGAACCCATATTTTTTTTCATTTTTTCATTTTTTAAGATTAATAATGAGTTAAAAGTATCATTTTTTTTAAAAATAACTATTCTTTTTTTTGCTTATTTAATTCATCTTGTAACTTTCGCATTACTTTTTGTTCACGTTCTAAAGCTTTTGTTCTGTGTTCATTATATTCATCTTCTAACTCTTTTAAAGCTTCTTTTATATGTTGAGTTATGGTGTTACTTTGTTTAAATTTAGATATAAAAAGGACTAATAATAATGCTAATACACCAATTGTAAAAAATAAAATAGATTTAAAGGTGGCTTTTTTAATTAACATTCCTAAAAAGGAAATGCTTTGTTTTTCAACAGTTAAGGTTTCAATATTTTTATTAGAATTTTTTATACTTACTTGTAAACTATCAATTTTAGTTTTTTGAGAAGTAATAGTTTTGTAATTATTAACTATTTCTTTTTGTGATTTTGAAAGTGTATCTGCCACATTTCGTTTTAATTTTTGTAACCAATTATATTGTACTACTTTATAGTTTTGATATCTGTTAGATTTGTTTATTAAGTAGTTAAATTGATTTTTAACTGAACCAGTATCAATAAATTTTTTATTGATTTGGCTAAATCCATTCCAAGAAATTAGCATTACAGTAATTAATAAAGTTAACTGTTTTTTCATAAGTAAAATTAGTTTGTTTTAGTAACGATTTATGCAGTTACTTATTGTTTTTTTTTAAGATTATTGAAATCTATTATCCGATTTAAAATAATATTTATTTAAATCCTTTATATTAGCTAACCATCCTTTTTTTGTGCCTGTTCTATTATCAAAATCTTCAAAATAGGGTTTTATATCTAATAAAGGAGAATTATTCATCATATCAACATCTAATATATGAATTTTATTTCCTTCTAATTTTTCAATCTCTACTACGGAAACTCCTATTTTGTTTGGTCGTTTTGGCGATCGCGTTGCAAAAATACCTTTAGGAGTGTTATCCATAAATGGGATAACTTCAAGCTGTGGATTTTTTACCAAATGCAGTTGATAAATTAGCATAATATGAGAAAATCCATCAACGCCATTTAAACCTTTGCTAAATTTTGGATAAACCTCAACTATACCTTTTATCCCTTTTGCTCCAATAGGTTGAATTGGCATGTTTTCAGGAGTTTCCCAAGGTGTTTTTATAACTCCAATGGCTTCTAATTCAATAGTTTTTGTTTTCATTAATTATTTAATTTGTAATAATTTTCTAATTCCGTTAAATAAATTTGTTTTGTTTTATCATCTAAAAAGGAATATTGAAACGAATTTTTTACCAATTCATAGATGTCAGCTTTTGTTAAATTTAAAGCCTTTTGAATTTCAATAAAATTTTGATTTACTTGTCCGCCAAAATACGCAGGATCATCGGAGTTAATGGTTACTTTTAAACCTAAATTCATCATTTTTTTTAAAGGATGATCTTTTAAATCGGTTACCACCTGTAATGCCGTATTTGAAAGCGGACAAACGGTTAATGCTAAATCACGTTTTTTAATTTCTTCAATTAACTTTTCATCTTGTAGCGCATTATTTCCGTGGTCAATACGTTTAATTTTTAATAAATTAAGTGCTTCCCAAACATAATCGGCATTTCCTTCTTCACCTGCGTGAGCCACCGGAATATAACCTTCTTTAATGGAAGCTTCATAAACATTTTTAAATTTTGATGGAGGATTTCCTTTTTCGGAAGAATCTAATCCAACAGCGGTAATTTTATCTTTAAAAGGAATAGATTGTGCTAATGTTTTAAAAGCTTCTTCCTCACTTAAATGGCGTAAATAACTCATTATTAATAAAGAAGTAACACCTAAGTTTTCTTTAGCATCTTCACAAGCTTTTGATATTCCATTAATTACGGTTTTAAACTCAATTCCACGTTCGGTATGGGTTTGTGGATCGAACATAATTTCGGTATGTCTTACATTTTGAGTTGCACATTTTTGTAAATAACTATATGTTAAATCGTAAAAATCTTGTGCTGTTATTAAAACGCTTGCACCTTGATAATAAATATCTAAAAAATCTTGAAGGCAATTAAATTTGTATGCTTTTTCAATTTCTTCTACTGATTTATATGGAATATCAATTTTATTTCTGTTAGCTATTTTAAACATTAAAGCTGGCTCAAAAGAACCTTCAATATGTAAATGTAATTCTGCTTTTGGTAAATTTTCAATAAATGCTTTCATTTAATTCTATTTTTTTAATGGAAGTAATTAGCTTTAAAGTTTTTTACTTTAAAATCAATTAATGTACAAAATTACTGATTAAATATTTTTATTAGATATTTGTTTGAAAATAAATTATGAAAAAAATGAAAATTTTAATTATTGTAACAATTGTTTTAGGAGTTCTCATTTTAAAAAAAGAAGATAAGAATATGAAAAAGATTGAAGTTGGTGATGCTATTCCCACAATTAATTTAAAAGATGAAAATGGCGTTGAAGTAAATATTAATGCGATTAAAAAACCATTGATAATCTATTTTTATCCAAAAGATGAAACTCCGGGTTGTATTAAAGAAGCTTGTAAATTTAGAGATGAATTTCAGCGTTTTACAGATTTAGGCGTTCAAGTTTTTGGAATAAGTGGTGATTCTTCAGCTTCGCATAAAAAATTTAAAGAGAAATATCATTTACCTTTTACTTTATTGGCAGATACTAATAATGAGATTCGTAAAAAGTTTGGTGTACCAAAAAGTTTGCTTTTTTTACCGGGTAGAGTTACTTATGTAGTAAATAAAAACGGAATAGTAACATACATGTTTAACAGTCAGTTTGGTGCGGAAAAGCATATTGAAAAGACTTTAGAATTTTTAAATAAAAATAAGGCCGACATTAACTAATAATGGCAGTCTTAAATACTCAAAACTTGTTAAGAGGCTTTTGATATTGTTTCCTTAAATTCGAGCTTAAAAACAGCTTTGCAAATTAAGGATTGCATTTTTTTATTCTCTTTGTTAACTAAAACTAATAAATTTAGCTTTTCATTATTAATGGCTATTATCTCTGCTTTAAAACATAAATTATCGTTTAAATAAGCATTTTTTAACAATTTCAACTTTGTTAACTTCGGATTTTCTAAAATTAGATTATTTTGATCAGATATTAAAATAAAAACAAATTTTTCCATTTGTTGATATAATATATTTGGCAATAAGGCTTTGTTATTGTTTATATCATTTTTTGTGACTTTAAATTTTTTTTGAGGGTTTGAAAATAAATTTTGTAATGTTTTCATAATATTTTTTAAGAATTTTTTTCAGTGAGAAATTCTAGTTTGTTTTTATGTTATAATTATAGATGGAATTTTTTGACATTTATTTTAAAGTTTATCACAAAAAAAAAGCACCTTTTACAAAAAGCACTTTTAAATGATGTTATCGTTTTATTAATATTTAATCTATTTTATAAAAAGTACTTTTAGTTTATATATTGATTGACGCTTCATAGCATGCGAATTTCGCATTGTATAAAGAGAAATTATGGAAGACACACAAATACTAATAGTCTCCAAAATTGTTTTATATATATATGGTAACATTTTCATAATTAATTCAAATGTAGAATTATATATTTAAAATCAAATTATAAATAAATTTATTTAACAATTATGGTGTATTGTTTAAGTATTTAACAAACAAAAGTTAATTAATCTATAAAATATGCTTTAATTATAAACATTAAACAATAATAGTATATATTTAAAAAATCGAAATTATAGCACAATATAAATTTTCTTCTTTTTTTTGTAAAGAACTAAATTTAGGTTCGTCTATACTTCAAAATAATATTTAATTTAATTACTAATTTATGAAAAATTTCAAAAAAACCTCATTATTAACTGGCTCATTAGTTGCTGGTGTTTTACTTTCAACTTCTAATGTTGAAGCAGCAAACAACTTAACATTTGATTATTTAGGAACTGGTGCAACCGTGCGTACACAATTATTAGCTAACGGAACAGTTAATGTTTTAACTTCAGTTACGGATGGGTTAAAATCTATTGAAGGTAAATGCGGAGAAGGAAAATGTGGAGACAAAAAAACTGATAAAAAATCCGAAGCAAAATCTAAAGACGCCAAATGTGGAGAAGGAAAATGTGGAGATAAAAAAGCGGACACCATAAAAAAATCCGAGGCAAAGTCTAAAGATGCCAAATGTGGAGAAGGAAAATGTGGTGGTAAAAAGGCAACTAAAAAAGCTGAATCAAAATCTAAAGATGCCAAATGTGGTGAAGGTAAATGTGGTGGTAAATAATCACTAATTTATAATAGATATGGTTGATTAAAAATCAATTTTAATCAACCATATTAATTAAAGAAAAACAAAATGGTAGGTATTGGTTATCGAAAAGATTTTGCAGAAGAGTTTTCTGAAAATACATTAAATCCGGCTTTTATAGAAGTAGCTCCTGAAAATTGGATAAATGTTGGCGGTTATTACAAAAAAATGTTTGATAAAATTTTAGAAAAATATCCATTATTTGTTCATGGTTTGTCACTTTCTGTTGGAAGTCCTGAAGGAATTGATGTTGCTTTTGTAAAACAAGTAAAGCAGTTTTTAGATGAAACTAAAGCAGTTGAATATTCTGAACATTTAAGCTTCTCAAAATGTGAAAATGCACATCTTTTTGATTTGTTGCCTATACCGTTTACGGAAGATGCTGTTAAAAATGTTTCAAAAAATATTCGTCAAGTTCAAGATATTTTAGAGCGAAAAATTGCTATCGAAATTGTAAGCTATTATACGCCAATTGCACCTGAAATAAGCGAAATTGATTTTATAAATAGTATTGTTTCTGAAGCCGATTGTAATTTGTTATTAGATGTAAACAACGTTTATGTAAACGGATTTAATCATCAATATAATCCAAAGGAATTTATTCCAAAATTAGATTTATCTAAGGTAAAATATATTCATATGGCCGGCCACACTAAAGTTGCATCAGATTTAATTATTGATACACATGGCGAAAATATTATTGATCCTGTTTATGATTTATTTCAGTTTACTATGGAATTAATGCAAAGAGATGTTCCTATTTTATTAGAACGAGATTTCAATATTCCTGAATTAGAAGTTTTACAACACGAAATGGATAGACTTCAAATAATAAAAACAAATGCACTTAAACAACATAAGCATGCCATTATCTCTTAAAACTTTTCAATATCAGACTGATTTTGCAAATTACTGTAAAACAGGAATTTATAATGAAATACCTGGGGTAATTGAAAAAAACATAAAACAATATAGAAGACTAGTTTTTAATAATGTTTATGATAGTATTTCAGCGGCATATCCTATTACAAAAAAATTATTAGGAAAAAAGAAGTGGAAAAAATTAGTACATCGATTTTTTAGCTCGCAGAAAATTCAAAGCCCGCAAATTTGGTATATGCCAAAGGAATTTAAAGATTATATAATTGATAAAGAGTTAAAATTACAAAGCAAATATGTTTTTTTAGCAGATTTACTTCAATTTGAATGGTTAGAAATAGAAGTTTTTATGATGCCAGATGAAGCTATTGAATTTCTTTCTGAAACTAATCTCTATTATATTAATCCAGAAATAAGATTAATGAGCGTAGAGTATCCTATTCATTTAAAAAAAGCGAAAAAAATTACAGAAAAGGATAAAGGGAATTATTTTATCTCTTTACATAGAAATAGAGAAACTGGAGTGGTAGAATTTACTAATTTATCTATTCCGTTTGTAGATGTTTTAGAAAATTTATCAGAAAAGTCGTTAAATCAAAAATCTATTTTAAATATTTTACAAAAATATGTTGATGAAACTACAGCAAAAAATGTATTTTATCAGTTTGAACAAATAGCTATTAACAACCAATTATTATTCAAAAAATGAAAAAATTAATTACATTCAATCAAAATTTAGGAAAAAAATTAAGTAAGCTTGAAAGTTTACCACTATTATTATTTCGTTTAGTTTTAGCTTATGGTTTTTACGGGCCAGCTATGATGAAATTGAAAAATATAGATGGTATAATATCTTGGTTTACAGATATGGGCATGCCAATGCCAGCATTAAATGCCTATATGGCTACGGCAACAGAAAGTTTAGGGGTTCTATTTTTAATTTTAGGATTTTCAACACGTATTATTTCTGTTCCATTAATTGTAGTAATGTTAGTGGCTATTAAAACAGTTCATTTAGCAAATGGTTTTGAATCGGGGAATAACGGATTTGAAATTCCTTTATACTATATTTTTATGTTATTCGCTTTGTTTATTTATGGACCAGGAAAATATAGCTTAGATTATTTATTAAGCAAAAAAGTGAGATAATTTATTTACTTTTTTTACTGCTATTTTCAAAATGTTTAAAATGAAAATTGATTGTCCGTAATTAATCATAAAATGTTCGTCACCCTGAACTTGTTTCAGGGTCTCATCAATATAAATTGGTGATTAGTAAAAACTATGAGATGCTGAAACAAGCCCGCCTGCTGCTGGCAGGTTCAGGTTGACGGATAAATATGAAATATAACACAAAACGGATATACATAAATGAAATTATTTTTATGTTATTGCGTTTAAAACTTGTAAATTTGTAATAATCTAAAAATAGATATTATGGCAAGCATTAGAATTTTAAAAAAGGATATTAATTACGTATTAGGTGATATTATTGAAGAGTGTTATACTTGGGAACTATTAAATCCAAAGGCTGACACCAAAAAAAGTGAAGCAATTATTGAAGAAGCAATTACTACTTTTGATACGCTAATTGATAAAATTAATTTAAAAAGTGTTGATAAGAAAAAAGATCATTTTAAAAAAATAGAAGCAGAGTTAGACAAGAAAGCTAATGATTTGATAGCTAAAGTAAATAAGCTTTAAAAATCTTAGCTAAAGATTTGTTTTTTACGCTGTTTTTTATTAAATTTATACAATAAATAATAGTAATAATACGTTCTTAATTTACCAACTTAAACCTATAATTTATGGCAAGAGCAATGTTTGAGTACACTAAAGTGGTACTCCAAAAAGTTAGCTTTAATAAAGATTTATTTAAAAAAGAATTAGAAAAAGCAATTAACCGATTGCTACCGTACGAACTAAAAGAGTTGTATTTATGGTTGAAAGATTTTACGCATAACAAACCTAGTCTTCAGCCATGTTTAGCAATAATTAAAAATTAAAAAAAAAAGGAGCTTATTGCTCCTTTTTTTTATGTAATGGACTTATTATTTTTACATCATTAAAAGCTATTACGCCTCTAACAATACCATCAACTACATTTTTTAAGGTGTCAATTAAATGTAATTTTAATTGTGATTTATGATATATTATACTTACTTCTCTCGCAGGAACAGGATGATTAAAATTACGAAGATTTTTTTTGTCCGTTTCATTTAAGTCTAGCGTTTGTAAATAGGGTAATAAAGTCATTCCTAAACCTTCTTTAGAAAGTTTTATGAGTGTATTAAAGCTCCCACTCTGCAATTGAAAATTTGGAGAATTTACTTTATTAGCATTACATAAATTTAAAATATTTTCTTTAAAACAATGTCCATCTTCTAAAAGTAAAATATCATCAATATCTAAATCATCAACATTTAAATAGGTTTGTTTAAATAATCGATGTTCTTCAGGTACAAACCCAACAAAAGGTTCGTAATAAATCACTTTTTCTTTAATATTATCATTTTCTAACGGTGTTGCTGCAATTCCAACATCAATATGTCCATCTTCTAATTTTTTTATAATTTCTTCAGTTGTTAATTCTTCGATTTTTAAATTTACTTTTGGATATTTTTTAATAAATGTTTTTAAAAATAAAGGCAATAGCGTTGGCATAATGGTAGGTATTATACCCAATTTAAAATCACCACCAATATATCCTTTTTGTTGTTCCACAATGTCCGTAATTCTATTACTTTCATCAACAATAATTTTAGCCTGCTCAATAATTTTTTTACCAATTTCAGTTAATTGAATTGGTTTTTTACTTCTGTTAAAAATTTTAGTATCTAATTCATCCTCTAATTTTTGAATTTGCATACTTAAAGTGGGTTGTGTAACAAAACAATGTTCACTTGCAACAGTAAAATTTCTATGTTCGGCTACTGCCAAAACATATTTTAATTGTGTAATAGTCATAACTATAAATATTTTAGATAAAGATATAAAAACTATCAATAATAATTATGATTTATTGAGTATTTTTTTAAGGAATTTTGTTGAAGTAATAAAAAGGAATAATTAATTAAAATTTAGAAATATGAAAACAACATCAATAGGATTAAACATTAAAGAAACAGAAGAATTAATAGTTACTTTAAATGGATTATTAGCAAATTTTCAAGTGTATTACCAAAATTTAAGAGGTTTACATTGGAATATTAAAGGAAAATCATTTTTTGAATTACATATGAAATTTGAAGAGTTTTATACGGATTCTCAGGAAAAAGTAGATTTAATTGCGGAAAGAATTTTAACATTAGGAGGAACTCCGTTACATACTTTTAAAGATTACATAAATTTATCTAAGGTTAAAGTGGGTAAAAATATTGTAGAAGATGAAACTTCCGTGAAATTAATTGTAGATTCTTTGTCAATCTTACTTCAATTAGAACGTGCAATTTTAGAACAATCAGATAAAGCAAATGATGAAGGAACTAATGCAATGATGAGTGATTTTATTTCAGAACAAGAAAAAACAGTTTGGATGTTAAATGCTTGGTTAAATTAAATTACATTGTAATTTTTTAAGTGTTAAGTGTATTTTCTTTTTTATTATTTATTATAATTCTAAATGAAAATACACTTAATTTGCATTTAATAATGCTTAAAGTTATTAAATGAGAACGCTAACAAAAGAATTACAGGCAACAATTACTCCAAAAGATGCACATAAAATTTTAGTTGAAGGCAATCTTCGATTTATTAAAAATTTAAAGGCTGACCGTAACCATAAAGAGCAGGTACTGGCAACAAGCGATGGTCAATTTCCTTTTGCAGTTATATTGAGTTGCATGGATTCTAGAGTTCCGGCAGAATTAGTTTTTGACCAAGGTATTGGCGATATATTTAGTGTAAGGGTTGCGGGTAATATAATTAATGAAGATGTATTGGGCTCAATGGAATACGCTTGCAAAGAAATTGGATCGAAAATATTAGTAGTTATGGGGCATACTAATTGTGGAGCTGTTACTGCTGCTTGTAATCATTATGAAATGGGTAATATAACTACCTTACTTAGTAAAATTAAGCCTTCAGTTTTAGAAGTTAGTAAGGGTAAAGAAAAATTATCAATTTCAGAAATAGAAAAAGTTAGTCATTTAAATGTTATTCATGCTATAGAAAGAATTAGAGATGAAAGTCCAATTTTAGCTGCATTAGAAGTTAAAGGAAGTATTGAAATTGTTGGAGCAATGTACAGTGTAGAAACAGGAAAAGTTACTTTTTTAAATAACTAAGAAAAATTCCAAAATTTCCTTTTTTTGTTTAATTCTTCTTCTCGTTTTTTGTATTCTTCTTCTGAAATAACTTTTAATAGATTTGGATCTTGTTCAATTTCAAATTCAATCTTTTTTACAATTTCATCAATAGTTTCATTTTCATAATCAATATCCATTGGTTTTTTTATAACCATAGATTGTAGTACGTTTCGTTTTTTAATCATTAAACCTTTTTTATCAAAAGATCTTCTAAATCCATCAATTACAATAGGAACAACAATTGGTTTGTAGGTTTTAATAATATGAGCTGTACCTCTTCTAATAGGATTAAAAGGTTTTGTAGTTCCTTGAGGAAAGGTAATTACCCATCCATCTTTTAATGCCTTTCCTATATTACTTATGTCTGACATTTTCACTTGTCGGTTTACATTTTCACCTGCACTTCTCCAGGTTCTATCAATAGAAACGGAACCTGCATAAGCAAATAATTTTGGTAATAAACCAGATTTCATAGTTTCCTTGGCAGCTACAAAATAAATGTTAAGTTTTGGATTCCAGATATATCCAATATTTTTTATTGAATCAACTCTTCCTTTTAATGCCGCATTAAAAACGTGCATCATGGCTGCAACATCGGCAAAATAAGTCTGATGATTTGAAATAAAAAGGACATTAGTAGTTGGTAAATTTCTTATAATTTCAGAGCCTTCGATTTGAAGTTTATTAAATCTGCGATATCTACCGTGAGATACTACTCCAAAAATTCTAATAAGCCATTTTTTCAAAAATAAAATATGTCCAAAAGGATTCCTTTTAAATATTGGCATGTGGTTGGTTTAATTTGAATGAACTACAAATTTACTAAAAAATACTTTAAATATTTTTTAATAATTCTTTAATTTCACTTAACATCATTGCGGTTGCTCCCCAAACTATGGTATCATTTAGAATAAAACAAGGAACTTTCATATTTGTTGCATATGAGGTGGTAACTTTGGTTGTTGAAAGGCAATTTTCTGATAATAATTCTGATAATTTAACAGATATGATTTTTTCAACTTCATGATTTAATTTGAAAGTAGGAGCCAAAGATAAAAAGCCCATAAAAGGAGTAACTAAAAAATTACTTGGTGGAATATATACATCAGTTAATTGTTTAAAAATAGAGATGTCAGAAGGATTAATTCCAATTTCTTCATTGGTTTCTCGTATTGCAGTATTTTTAAGATTTTTATCGGAAGTTTCAAATTTACCTCCTGGAAAACTTATTTGGGAAGCATGAGTTCCTTTGTAATTAGCTCGTAAAGTTAAAATAAATACAGTTTCATTATTTTCATTTGGATAAAATAGGGCTAAAACAGCAGATTTTTTTGCATCATCACTAATAACTAGTTCTTTTAAATATGGTTTTCTAGATGCTGGAGCCAGTTTAAATTGGGCATCTAATCCGCCTAATTTTGTTAAGGCATACATATCAATTTTATTTTTGAAAATATTAAAATCCATTACATTTGTTGCGTATAATAATTATAATCTTTAATAATTGTGTTTACAAAATCAACAGCTCTTAAATCTGTTTTGACCTCTGTTAGTTCAATAATTTTTTCTTTTATTGCATTTATTGCGGTGTAATTTCTTTTTTTTAAAGCATTGTTGTACAGCAATTTAATAGTTTGCACATCTTTATCGCTGAGTAAGGTAACTTGTGGAAAAGTTGGTTTGTATTCTTCTGATAAATCAACATTTAAAGTGTCCTCAATAGTTATTCGTTTTTTTTCTGAAATTACGGTGGTATTTGCTGCTAAATCACCTAATCGTTGTCCTTTTCCGTTTAGTAAAATGGAGAGTAAAGCTACTGAACCTGAAGCTAAGCTAATATCAATTAAACGCAATATCCATCGTATTAAATAACTTCCAAAAGTTGGTTTTGATCCATCAATTTTTGTAACTCTAATATGTAAAAAATATTTACCAGGACTTTGTCCGTTCATTAAAACTTCAAATAGTAAATGATATAAAAATACAGGTAAACTTAGTAGTGCATAAACTACTATCAATGATTTTGAAGGTTTATAACCTAAGCTATTTAATATTAAAAACAGTATAATATAGTAACCTATTATAATGAGCATATCAATAATAAATGCTAAAATTCGATCACTTACTGGAGCAACGTTTTGCTTTATGATAATATTTTGAGCTGTTTCTATTTGAAAATTATTCATTTTTAGTGTATATCTTTTTGGCTGATAACTTTTGATTTTTTACATTCGTTAACTAAATTGATTATCTAAGGTTTTTATGTTAAGCAACAACAAAAATATAAAAAATGCGTGAAGCAGCATTTGTAAAAAAAAATAAAAAAAAGTGGTTGCTGTTTGAAGATGTTTTAAATAAAAAAATTGCACTATCACCTAATAAGCTTTCTGATTTGTATATTGAAGTTTCTGAGGATTTAAGCTATGCTAAAACGTTTTATCCAAATAGTAATACCGAATATTATTTAAATAGTATTGCAGCAAAATCGCATTTAAAAATTTATAAAACTAAAAAAGAAAGTAAAAATAGATTATTATCTTTTTTTAAAACGGAATTCCCTTTAGAATTTGTTAATTATCATAAAGAGTTATTGATTGCATTTGCTACTTTTCTCTTTTTTGTAATTATTGGTGCGTATTCAGCATCGCAAGATGCTTCTTTTGTTCGTTTAATATTAGGCGATAATTATGTAAACACAACTTTGGCTAATATTGAAAAAGGGGATCCTATGGCTATTTATAAAAATATGGGCGAAACAACAGCATTTTTGGTAATTACCCTTAATAATATAAAAGTAGCTATGATGGCTTTTGTATTTGGAATGTTGTTTTCCGTGGGAACATTATTTATAATGATGCGTAACGGAATAATGTTAGGCTCATTTGCATACTTTTTTTATGATAAAGGTTTGCTTTGGGAATCTTCTAGAACTATCTGGCTTCATGGAACTATTGAAATTTCGGTTATAATTATTGCTGGTTGTGCAGGCTTGGTACTAGGAAACGGTTTACTTTTTCCAGGAACTTATACAAGATTGGCTTCTTTTAAAAGAAGTTTTAAAGCAGGACTTAAAATTATGGTAAGTACCATTCCATTTTTTATTATTGCTGGTTTTTTAGAAGGTTTTGTTACACGACATACAGAAATGCCTGACTTTTTAGCCATTTTAATTATAATAGCATCATTAACATTAATACTATATTATTACATTTTTTATCCCATAAAACTAAACAAACAAAAAAATAATGGAAGATTATAATTTTATTGAATTTAAAAAAGAAAGAGATTTAGGAGCAATTATTACAGATACATTTGCCTTTATTCGCCAAAATTGGAAAAGCTATTTTTTAACTATTTTAAAATTAGTAGGTCCAGTACTTTTAATGACTTTAGCCGTATTAGTTTTTTATTTATTGGCAATGTCAGATGTGTTTAATAAATCATCTTTAGATAGCAATCCTGAAGGTGTATTTTCTAAATTAATTTCTTGGGTTTTTGCCTTAATGTTTGTCTATGTAATGTTATATTCATTACTATCTATGACTTCATTATTCTTTATTAAATCATATATTGATACCAAGGGAAAACCAGATTTTTATAAGATAAAAGAGCAAGTTTATCAAAATGTTTGGAAATTTTTAGGGTTAGGTTTTTTAGTTACTGTTGTAACTGTTTTTGGAATGGTATTTTGTTATATACCAGGTATTTATCTGGGTACAATTTTATCTTTAGCAACTTCTATATTAGTTTTTGAAGAGCGAACAGTTGGCGATTCTTTTTCACATTCCTTTACTTTAATAAAAGGTGAATGGTGGAATACTTTTGGTGTATTAATTGTAGTTTGGTTATTAATAGGAATACTTGGGCAAGTTTTTTCAATTCCAACTATTATTTATCAATTTATAAAAATGGGAACTGTTATGGGAGGAGATGATCCAACTAAATTTTTCGAAGTATTCAAAGAGCCCATCTATTTAGCCCTAAATATTGGTTCTTATGTGTTTCAATTTATGTTATACTCAATTCCACTTATATCTACCGTTTTTATCTATTTCGATTTAAATGAGCAAAAAAACTTGACGGGGACTTTTGAGAAAATTGATAATTTGGGAAACAATAATTAATTTTTTTTTGATGATAAGTAAATTCATTTTTTATAGTTTATTTCTTTTTACGTTAACAACTTTTTCGCAACAAAAAGATAGAATTATTAAAATGGATACTACTAAAGTTAGTCAAAAAAAGTTTGATGCTAAAAGTTTAGAAAAGTACAAATCCAATAAAGATTTTGATTATACTGAAGCTACAAAAAAAGAGCCTACTTTTATAGATAAAGTTTTAAATTGGTTATGGCGACAGTTATTACGGTTTTTTGAATGGATTTTTGGAGTTAAATATGCTAAGGGAATATTAGCAACTATTTTAATGGCTTTACCTTATGTTATTGGAGGAATTGTGTTGTTTTTGCTAATTAAATTTTTTGTGAAAACAAAAATTAAATCTGCAGTTTCATTCTCAAAAAACCCTGCGATTATAAATTTTTCAGAGGATGAAAAATTACTTCAAAAAGCTGATTTAGAGGCTTTAGTGCAAAAGGCTATTAAAAATAAAAATTATCGTTTAGCAGTGCGATTTTTATATTTAAAAACACTAAAATTACTTACAGATAATGAAGTAGTTAACTGGGAGCAACAGAAAACAAATGATGATTATATTAGTGAAATAGTTGATAATTCATTAAAAAAATCTTTTGAAAATACTACACGCATTTATGATTTTGTTTGGTATGGAAATTTTCATATAAATAATGTACAATTTAGCCGAATACAAATTGAGTTTACTGCTACTAATAATCTAATTAATCCTCAAAAAAATGGATAAACTATCTAAAACATATCTGGTAGCTTTTATCTTATTAATTTTGGGATTTATGTACATTGAAAGTACTAAAAAAAAGCCTGTTAATTGGTTTCCTAGTTATGTGGCAAAACATAAAATTCCATACGGAACTTATGTTTTAAAAAATGAATTACCCAAATTATTTCCAAAAATCAAAATTAAAGACAGTTTTGAACCACCATTTATACATTTAAAAGATACGACATTAACAGGTACTTATTTTTTTGTGGATGAAGCCATTAATTTTGGAAACGATGAATTTTATAGATTAATGAAATTTGTAAAAAAAGGAAATGATGTTTTTATAGCTACACACGGTATTAACATTGATACACTTGGTTTTAAAACGAAACGATTAATTGGAAAAAATTTAGATGAAAAAGTGTTTTTTAAATTTAAAAACAAAGTATTTAATAACAAAGAATTTTCTTTTGATAGAGATTTTAATAATCAAATATTTACTAAAATTGATACTTTAAACACCACAGTTTTAGGAATCACGGGTTATGTAAATAATCAAAATAAGCGAAGTGTTGAAGGCGTTAATTTTGTAAGATATAATTATGGTAAAGGGCATTTTTATTTTTACACGTTTCCTGAAGTTTTTACAAATTACACTATTTTAAAATCAGCTAACGTCCAACAAGTTGCTAACGTATTGTCTTATATTAGAGCTGATATTCCTATAATTTGGGATGCGTATTATAAAACTGGAAAAACTAAAATTACCTCACCAATACATTATTTATTAAGCTCAAAATCACTTAAATACGCGTATTACACATTACTTTTAGGGGTATTGTTCTTTATCGTTTTTAAAGGAAAACGAACTCAAAGAAGCATTCCAATTATAACTCCTTTAAAAAATCAAACCTTAGCTTTTACTCAAACTATTGCTAATATGTATTTTGAAAAAGAGGATCATAAATCCATTGCAGAACAACAAATAAATTATTTTTTAGATTATATAAGAACTAAATTTCACCTATCAACAGCTAATTTTAATGAAGAATTTTATAAAAAATTAGCAAGCAGAAGTGATAATTCTATTGAATTTGTTAAAAAAATAATTTCAGAATGCAATACTATTCATTTAAAAAATACAATTACCAAAGAAGAATTAATGGCACTAAATAAAAATATTGAAAAATTTAAAAATAAATACACTTATGGAAAATAATGATGTAAATTTTAATAATAGAATTGACTTAGAAGGTTTAAAACAAGCAGTTCAAAATATTAAGTTAGAATTAGGTAAAATAATTATAGGTCAAGAAAATTTTATTGAACTTTTGTTAATCGCTCTTTTAGCTGACGGTCATGTACTTATTGAAGGCGTTCCGGGAGTTGCCAAAACCATTACCGCTAAATTATTGGCAAAAACTATTGAAACAGGCTATAGTAGAATACAATTTACGCCAGATTTAATGCCGAGTGATATACTTGGTACTTCAGTTTTAAATATGAAAACTTCTGAATTTGAATTTAAAAAAGGACCAATTTTTTCAAACTTAATATTAATTGATGAAATTAATCGTGCTCCAGCAAAAACCCAAGCTGCCTTATTTGAAGTTATGGAAGAACGCCAAATTACTATGGATGGAATTACTTATAAAATGAATCCTCCATTTATGGTTTTGGCAACTCAAAATCCAATAGAACAAGAAGGTACTTATGCTTTGCCAGAAGCACAACTAGATCGTTTTTTGTTTAAAATAGCGGTGGGTTATCCAAATGAAAATGAAGAAGTACTCATTTTAAAAACACATCAAGAAAGAAAGGGCATTTTACCTCAAACAACAATTAAAACTACTATTAAAGAAGCTGAGTTAAAAAAATATAAAGCACTTATTTTTGAGGTTTTGGTAGAAGATAAATTGATGAATTATATTGCTCAGTTGATTACTAAAACTAGAAATCATCCACATTTATTTTTAGGAGGTTCCCCAAGGGCAAGTATTGCCGTTTTAAATGCTGCTAAGGCTTTTGCTGCTATTAGCGGAAGAGATTTTGTAATTCCTGAAGATATTAAAAAAGTGATAGTACCAGTATTAAGGCATCGACTTATTTTAACTCCAGAGCGTGAAATGGAAGGGCTTACAACTGAAAAAGTAATTGAAATGATTGTTCAATCCGTTGAAGTACCAAGGTAAATTTAATTAAATAATAATTGTTACACTGAACTTGTTGAAGTGTTTTCAATACTAAAAACCAGATAATTTTCAGGTGCAAATTGAATTGATTTATAATGAATATTTTTAAAAATTTATACATACACGAGCGTTTTTTCAATTACTTAAGTGTAATTGTAATTGTGTTTTTATTGTCTTTTTGGTTTTCTGTGTTTTACAATATTGCTTGGGTTTTACTATTTGTATTAAGTATTTTATTTTTAATGGATATTTATCTTCTTTTTAAAAAGAAAAAAGGAGTACAAGCAAGTCGAATACTCGGCAATAAATTTTCAAATTCTGATGAAAATAAAGTGCCAATTACCATTAAAAATAATTATAATTTTAAAGTTGAGGTTAAAATTATTGACGAACTACCAGTACAATTTCAGAAAAGAAATTTTCTTCAATTAGCTAGTGTAGAGGCTTCTGAAGATTATAATTTTGAATATAAGGTAACTCCTTTTGAACGTGGAGAATATGTTTTTGGTAATCTAAATGTATATGTATCTTCATTTTTTAAAATAGTTTCACGGCGGTATAAGTTTGAAGAAAATAAAATGGTAGCTGTTTATCCTTCCTATTTACAAATGCGTAAATATGAATTTTTAGCAATGAGTAATCGGCTTACTGAATTTGGTTTAAAAAAAATTAGAAGAATAGGGCATACGTTAGAATTTGAACAAATAAAAAATTATGTTCAAGGTGATGATGCAAGAACTATAAATTGGAAAGCCACTGCCAAAAAAGCCCAATTAATGGTGAATCAATATCAAGATGAAAAAGCACAACCCATTTACTCAATTATTGATGTTGGTAGAGTTATGAAAATGCCTTTTGAAGGTTTAAAATTATTAGATTATGCTATAAATGCAACCTTAGCTTTTTCAAATATAGCCATTAAAAAAAACGATAAAGCAGGATTAATTACCTTTTCAAAAAAAGTAGATGCTATAGTTGCTGCAAGTAATAAAAAAACTCACTTAAATAGTATAAATGAATCGCTTTATAATGTTGATACCAAATTTACAGATTCAGATTTTGGCTATTTATATGCCATAACTAAAAGGGTAATTAAGCAGCGGAGTTTAATACTATTATATACCAATTTTGAGCATATATCATCATTAAAACGGCAATTACCTTATTTACAGGCTATTTCAAGACATCATTTATTGGTAATAGTATTTTTTGAAAATACGGAATTACAAAAATTATTGAAAGAAAATGCGAAAGATTTGCAAACTATTTACCATAAAACGATTGCTGAAAAATTTAATTTCGAAAAGAAACTTATTGTTAAAGAAATTGAAAGTAGGGGAATGTATGCTATTCTTACCAAGCCAAAAAATTTAACATTAAATGTAATTAATAAATATTTAGAATTTAAATCTAAAGGGTTTATTTAACAGGGCAAACTCACACTTTTATTTTTAGCACCTTTAATAAATACTGATTATCCCAGCCTGCTTTTAGTCTTTTTCCTTTAATTCCTTGCTTCTCTGTTTTTTCGTTTTTTAATAAATTTAAAGCGATTTTTAATAGTACGGAATAATTCTGTGAAGCATTTCCTGCTCTTTTTCTTGATGCGTCTTCTGAAAAACCAACATCCAATGTCCAGTGCAATTTATTTTCAACAGCCCAATGAGAACGTATTGCAGATTGAAAATACGAGGCGTCATTTTTTAGACTTGATATATAATAACGTATAGATGTTTCCTTTTCTTTATCGCTATTTTTAAATTCTCGAATACTTTCTATTCGTAGTATACTTCTTAAATTCATCCATTCGTTTTGTTTTTCAATAAATTGAAAATCAGTTATTACACTACAAATACGTGTTTCTATTCTTCCGTGTCCTAAATCTTCGTTTTTATCTATTTCTAGTTGTTTTGAAAACCTAAATTCATCTTCTATATGTTCTAATAACTGTGGTTGATTACCTTTTACTGCCAAGATATAATTAGCATCATTATCAATTATTTTTTTTGCAATTTCTTTTTGAGTTCCCATAGCATCAATACTCACTGTATTTCCAGATATATCAAGAATCTCCAATAGATTTGGTATAGCAGTAATTTCATTAGATTTCTCGTCTGTTTTTACTTGCCCTAATACAAGGTTATTTTCACAAGCCCAAGCACTAACCATATGAATAGGTGATTTTTTGCCTTTATGTTTTTGCCATCGATTGCAATTATTTGTCCTAAACTTAAATCTGCAATAGAACTTACCCATTCTATAAAACAATTTTCTAATTGAATACTATCAATTGATGTAAACAGTCTATTTATAGTGTCTTCCGAAGGTATTCCGTTTGGTAATTCAAGAAAGGTTCTTAGGAAATCTTCTTTTGATTTTGCAAAACCAACCATTTGTTTCCAAGTTTCTGCTCCACAAATCACTGAAATCATACCTATAAGAAGGATGTCAATTAGATTGTGTAGTTTGTTTATATGGCTTCTAGGATCTTCTACTTGGTTAAAAATACTGACTAACTTATTCTGCTTATCCATTGATCTAAATTATTGACTATCAGTATAATATACAAATAAAAAATAACTTAATAGACTATTAATCAGTCAATTATTGTGAATATTTAATTTTAAAAGTGTGAGTTTGCCCTGGTTTATTTAAGCTTATATTTTGCAGCCAATGCAGCTCCAATTATTCCCGCATTATTTTCAGCTTTAGCAGGAACAATTTTAGTTTCAATATCAATTTGTTTTTCAAATTTAGCTAACTTTTTACTAGCACCACCACCAACAATAAATAAATCAGGTGATAGAATAAAATTTATATGCTGAAAATATTCGTGTAAACGTTTTCCCCATTGTTTTTTACTTAAATCATCTCTTTTTCTAGCTGCATCAGAAGCATATTTTTCAAAAATTTCACCATTTTTATATAAAACATGACCTAATTCAGAATTCGGTAATAATTTTCCGTCTAAAAAAAGACCAGAACCAATTCCAGTGCCAATTGTTATCATAATTACAACTCCTTTTACATCTTTTCCTGCTCCAAAATTCATTTCGGATAAACCTGCAGCATCAGCATCATTTATAATGTAAAAATCATTTCCAGTTTCTTTTTTAAAAAGCACATCTACTTGAGTATTTTTCCAATCTTTATGTAAATTTCCACCAGTTTGACATTTTCCATGTTGTAAAGGTGTTGGAAACCCGCATCCAACATCACCTTTCCAGTTAAAATGATTTACCAATTCTTTTATGGTTTTTGCTATATTTTCAGGAGTGGCAGGTCTTGGAGTTGAAATTCTATGTCTTTCTGAGGTTAATTCTCCTGTTGTCAAGTTTACAATAGCACCTTTAATACCGCTTCCTCCAACATCAATTCCTAATATTTCCATTTTTATGAGTTGTGTTTTATTTAGTAAACTTGTTGTACATTATAATAAAATTTCGTCAATTCGAGTGAATTTTAGCCTTTTTAGGCTTAAAATTAGTATCGAGAATAGATTATTTTAAATAAAAAACCTAATCTATTCTCGATACAATTTTTTATCAAAAATTACCTGCCTTGCCGTCAGGCAGGCTCGAACGGACGTAATAGTATGTTTAAAGAATCAAAATGCACAATGGGTTTAATAATTTATTTTATAAACTAATGGTTGAAATTAAAATTAACCAAAAAGACCATCACAACTGGAACTACAATCCAGTGCTGAATCTTTTTAGTTAATTTATTCAAAATTACAATTTTTATTCTTTACAATTTTTAAACTCTTTCTTCTAGCCATTTTTTAAAATCGAAAAAATTTGGAGGAGAAACTCCGTGACCAATTGGATAGGTTTTAAAAGTAGTTTTTATTCCTAATTTTTGTAAAAAACTAGGTGCTTTTTCCGCCCAACTAATTGGAATAACCTGATCTACAGTTCCATGTGATATAAAAAAATCTAATAAATGATAATCCTTATCTTCCAAATTTCCTGATAATAATTTTTCATTAACGTAGCCACTTAATGCAATCACTTTCTGTATTTTTTTAGGGTAATTTAAAGCAATAGCATAGCTTAAAATAGTACCTTGACTGAATCCTAATAAAATGGTATTTGAAGGTTTTATTTTATACAATTGTTGTAATTCATCAATAAAAATAGCAATTTTTTCACGTACTTTAATCGCTTCCGGAATATCTGAATAGTTACCGTTTATGGTATCAAAATTAATAGTGTACCAAGCATAGCTGTTAAAACCCAATTCTAACGGAGCTTGAGCACTTATAATTAATAAGTTTTCATCAAGTTCCTGAGCAAAAGAAAATAAATCTTGTTCATTACTTCCATAACCGTGTAACAATAATAGGAGAGCGGTATCTTCAGAATATTTTTTAGGTTCTTTTACAATGTATTTTAAGGTTAGTTCTTTCATTAGGATAAGTAAAATTGTGTTTAAAAGATTTTTTAAAATTAATTAAGCAATTCCTTTAAACCAATCTTGAAATAAATCTCCTATAAGTGGAATTTTCTTTTCTTCTCCTTGTAATGCTCCGATAAAACCAATGATCCACAGAATGAATAACAAAAAATTGATTGTTCCATAAACCCAATAGCCAGTAAATCTGGTAATAATAAAGGTATTAGCTAGTGAAAATAAGGCTAATCCAATCATTTGGCGGATATGAAATGCTGCGAAAGCATTCTTTTTATCTTTATTCATTAGATAAGCAACTAAAGGGCCAAACCAAGTTATATAACTTATAATTGCCGTTGTTTTTCCTTCATTTACTGTTTGATTGTCCATAATTTATGTTATTTAGTTAATTTTTGATTTATTATTTGCAATAACGCCATAAACTTTTCCTTTTAATTTTTTATTTAAAAATACGGAATTTTTTGAAGTTGATGAAATATATTTTTCATGAAATACATATTCTTCATTTGGATTGAATAAGGTAATATTTGCTTTGTTACCAACAGCTATTGAATTAGAAGTGATGTTAAATATTTTTGAAGGGTTTGTAGTTAAACATTTTACAATAGTATCTATATCCAAAACTGTATTAATTGCTCCAAAACAACTTTCTAATCCAATAGTTCCAAACTTGGCTTTTTCATATTCTAACTTTTTATGTTCAATATCAATTGGGTTGTGGTCGCTTGTAATAACATCAATAACTCCATTTTTTACCCCTTTAATTAATGCTTTGGTATCTTTTAAAGTTCTTAACGGTGGTAAAACTTTAGTGTTTGCATCAAAATTACTAATTTCTTCATCGGTTAAAATTAAATGATGAGCAGCAACGCTGCAAGTAACGTTTAAACCTTTCTTTTTTGCTTCTTTAACTAGTTTTATGGCATTTTTTGTTGAAATAGTTGGAATGTGCAATTTGCCGCCCGTATATTCTAAAATATACAAATCACGAGCTATTTGTAGCTCTTCAGCTAAGGCTGGAATGCCTTTAAGACCAAGTTTAGTGCTGTTTTTTTCTTCATTTACCAATCCGTTTTGGGCAATGGAATTATATTGAGGAAAACTCAGTACCAATCCGTCAAAATTTTGAGCGTATAACAATCCTATTTTCAATAAGTTAGCATTTGGAATGGCTTTATTGTAATCGCCAAAAGCTATGGCACCAGAGTTTTGCATATCAAATAATTCGGCTAAATCTTTTCCATTAGAATTTTTTGTGAAAGCACCAATAGGATATAATTGTGTTAGTGTTTTTGTGGCTTTATTTTTCAGAAATTCAATGGAAGCTTTATTGTCGGTAACAGGATTTGTATTTGGATTAACTGCAACAGCTGTAAATCCACTTTTTGCGGCAGTTTCTAATCCGTTTTTTATAGTTTCTCGTTCTTCAAAACCAGGCTCTCCAAAACAAACGCTGCTGTCAAACCAACCTAGTGAAATATGTAAATTTTCTAAAACTAATTCTTTGTAGTTTTCAATATTTTTAATGTTAGATGCTATTTTAGTAATTACACCATTTTCAATTAATACATCCATTTTTTTATGATGAAATTTGCTAGTTTCATCGATAATAGTAGCTAATTTTAAAAGATAATTCATTGTTTAAAATATTTTAAGATCCATATTTCTAAAAGTAAAAATAGCACAGCTAATGCTAAAAACCACTTAAAAAGAGTTTTGATTTTTTGTTCGTTAGCTATTTTTTCAAAAACTTTAGGTATTGAGGTTGCAATAGTTATGTTTTTTTGATTGTTAAAAGTATTTTTAAGATTTAAATATTCCAATATACTTTCATTTCGGTTATAGTTAAATGCAAGCGTTGTAACTATTTTGTTTTTAGCTAAAACTTGGTAAAATCCACTTTTTTTAATCTGATTTTTAAAATTTAATTGCACTTTATTTTGATAACTTTTTTGAAGTGGAATAAAATGAGTTTTATCATTTTTGACGCTAATTACTTCATCTTTAGGTAGTTTGTAATTTATATCAATATTATTATTATCATTAATAATATGATAAATTTTTGATGCATTAAATTGTTGCGTTGCCATATTATAAAATATAGGTACAATTAGTGGTGATTGAGTGAAGTTAGAAGTACTTCTGTTTAATGGACTTGCAAACCAATAAATAGTTATTAAATGATGTTTAAATGAAGAAATAAAAGGAGTGTTTGAATCATATTTTAAAATAGGCAAGCTATTTTTTAACGATGTTTTATAAGAAATTTTGGTTTTTGGATAATCGAAATTTTTTATTGTTTTTTCAAAAACCTTTTTAAACAAAGGATGCTTAAAGTTTATAGAAGTTATCAAATGTTCTTTTTCTATTTTTTGTTTAATGTTTCCTAATTTTAAACTTTTAAAGAGCGTGTTGTATGAATTTAGATTTATATCTTCAGAAGGAATTATAATTAAAATGCCTCCTTTTGAAGTATAATCGTTTAAAAAAGTAACCAAATCAGCATTAATTTCATCAAGTTCATTAAGGATAATTACATGCTGATTTTGAATCTGATTATAATCTAAATTACTCAATGAATAATGATGATAATTAAATCCAGATTGAGTATAAATTTTAGATAAAAAAGTACTGTTATTTCCAATACTTAATATGCTTAATTTTGTAGGTTTATTTATAGTGAAATAAAGACTATTATCAAATGAAATGGCATCATTATCAATAGCTAATTTGCCTAAAAAATTAATGGTATTTGGAATTGAAAATTGTACTTTTTCACTTGTTGTTTTATTAAAATTACAAGTTGCTTTTCCAGATAATACTGCGTTATTAAAAAGAGATATTGCTATTTTTTCTGATGATTTTTGATTGCTATTAATTACTACATTTAGTAAAATATCATCAATAGTTTTGTTGGAAATGTAAACAGAATCAATATAAAAATTTTGATTATTTTTTGGAGTGGTTTGAATTAAAATATTCTTATTGTTTACATTTGTAAAACCAAGTTTATTTATTGAATTAATATTTTGAAAATCAGATATTAATATATTTTCACATAAAGCATTTGTTTTATTTTTTTTAACTGAATTTATCTTAAATAATAATGAGTTTAAAAATTCGTTTTTAGGTGAATAATCTAATTTTAACAGTGTAGTTTTTAATCTTTTTGAATCTAAATTAAAATAAGTTTTGTTATTGGTATATACGTTAAATTTTTCTTTAGAATATTCGGTAGCTTTAATTAATTTTTGAATATTGTTTTTAAATAATGCTCCACTTTTTCCTTCCGCTTGCATGCTAAAAGAATTATCTAAATAAATATTAGTTATAATTTTTTTATTAGCTTTTTTACTAGGCCAAAATGGCTGTGCAAAAGCAATAATTAAGTTGGTAAAAATGAGTAGGCGAGTTAATAATAAAATGAGTTTTTTTAACTGTTGACTTTTACGTGTTTGATGCTGTATGTTTTTTAAAAATTGAACGTTGGTAAAGGCTTCTTTTTTGTAACGTTGAAAGTTGAATAAATGAATAACTATCGGAATGATAAGTAGGAAAAGTGCGAATAAAATTTCCGGATGCTTAAATTGCATTATTCTAAAAGTTTTTCAAAGATATAAAATTTAGCGTGTTTTATGCAAAATAGTTTTTTAAAATTCCTAAAGCATAATAACTTGCTATTTTATGTGAAAATTTTGAAAAATCGATTGTGGCATTATCATTTGCTTTGTCAGAAATAATTCTAATTATAGAAAATGGTACATTATATTCATAACAAACTTGGGCTACTGCAGCTCCTTCCATTTCAACACAGGTAGCTGTTGGAATTAGTTTATTTAGCTTTTTAATTTTTTTTACACTTGAAATAAATTGATCACCGCTTGCAATATCTCCTAAAATTACTTTTGGTTTGGTAATATTAAAATTTCGAGCATCTTCAGTTGAAATGTAGTTGTTGTAATTTTTTATAAAATGAACGGTAGCTTCTAAAAGTTGGTTTGCATTGGTTGTTTTTAAATATTTCTTTTTAAGAATTGGAATTTCCAATCTTTCATAAAATGGACTTGCATTTAAATCGTGTTGATATAAATTTTTCCCAATAACAACATCGCCAATATTTAATTCTTCAATAATACCACCTGCAACTCCTGTAAAAATTATTTCATTTACATCAAAATCGTTTATAAGTTGTGTGGTTGTTGCTGCTGAAGCTACTTTTCCCCAACGTGAAAACACTAAAATTATTTTTCTGTTATATAAAGTTCCGGCATAGTAAGTCCGCATACCTTTAACTGTTGTTGAAACGTTTTGAAGTTGATGCAGTAGTGCTTGAATTTCTTCTTGCATTGCACTTATAATACCAATCATGTAAAATTAATTAATGATTTTTCCATCCTTCATTTCTAACTCTCTATCTGCCATATCAGCTAATTCTCTGTTATGAGTTACTATTACAAAAGTTTGATTAAATTTTTTTCGAAGTTCAAAAAAGAGTTCATGTAATTGTTTTGCAGCGGTAGAATCTAAATTTCCACTAGGTTCATCAGCAAAAATTACATCAGGATGGTTAATTAACGCTCTAGCAACTGCAACTCGTTGTTGTTCGCCACCAGATAATTCATTTGGTTTATGATTTAATCTATCCGAAAGCCCTAAAAAATTGAGTAGTTCTGTGGCTTCTTTTTCTGCTTCTTTTTTACTTTTATTTGCAATAAACGCAGGAATACAAACATTTTCTAATGCTGTAAATTCTGGTAATAATTGATGAAATTGAAAGATAAATCCGATATGTTTATTTCTAAAATCAGATAAATTTTTATCGTTAAATTCTAAAACGTTTTTATGATTTATTTTAATTTCAGAAGTATCAGAATTGCTAGGTTTATCTAAAGTTCCTAAAAGTTGAAGTAAGGTTGTTTTACCAGCCCCAGAAGGACCAACTATTGCAACAATTTCTCCTTTTTTAATCGCTAAATTGATTCCTTTTAATACTTCTAAATCTCCGTAAAATTTGTGTATGTTTTTTGCTGTAATCATTATAAAAAATAATACGGTGAAAATACGGAATTAAATTAAAACTACAACCAACGTTTTACATTGTTATAATCTAAATAATAAATTAATTTAATTGAAAAAATATTGGTTTTAGGTTGTTTAAATAAATTATTCAAATTTTGAGAGAAACTTAAATCTGCCATTTCATCAGAATTGAATATTGAATTTCTGTACAATACAATTAATTGACTTCCAGGAGCAAATTCCCAATTATAACTCAAATCTAAATTCCAAATATTATAATTAATATCATGAACAGCAGTGTAATTACTAGCCTCTAAAGTACCGTTGTTATTTAACTCGTAATAATTATCAGCATATTTTACAGGAGACCAGTAATACCTAAAAGAAAGGTTTAAGGCATTCTTAATGTTAAAATTATAACTACTTATTAATGTGTTAGTTAGCGTTCTAATATTTCTGTTTCCAAATATAATTGCCCCATTATCCAGTTCATTAACCCAACCTTTTTCTTCGGTCATATTACTATAATTTATTCGATATATTAGCTGAAATTTATCAGAAAAGCGATATCTTGGAGAGAACGTTATGGTTCTGTAAAGATTGTTGTTTTTATGTCTAATTCCATAGCCAGCCCTTAAATCCATAGCAAACTTTTTTCTATAATCGGTTGAAATCCAACCCATAGAAAAGAAAACAGCATTTTGTTTAAAAAACCGACCTGTAACTCTAGGTTCATAAAAATCATACTGGCTTCCAATATTTTTCATGATATTAGCTCCAAAAGCAAAACGACTTTTTGTTATAAAAAAAGCATCTAAATTAATGGAACTACTTTGATAATTATTAGGCTTATTTTGGTAATTAAGATCGCCATTTAAAGAAACTCTATATTGATTAAAATGTTTGGTTGGTTTAAAAATACGATAAGAAATTCCACCAGAATAGTTTGCATAATTATTGTTTCTTTGAAATCCTAAATCATTAATATCATAAGTATCATTACTTCTTGAATGTGCTATTTCGTACTGAAAATTTCCATAAGTTTTCTCAAATTTTAAATAACCTGCATAACCTGTAGTTTTATCACTATTTTCATATACGTTACTTAATTTATAGGCTCCCGATAAATTATATTTACTTTTTTTATCTGCTAAATTAAATAAAAGGGCAGAAACATTGGCATCTCTAAAATCGCCATTACGTATTACGCTGGTATTTACAAAACTTACTGATGAGTTTTTGTTAAATTGCTGATCTAAAACTAAAACATTATAGTTTGCTAAAGGTTCTGTGGTTTCGTTTCTAATTTTATTAGTAATTATATTTTTAATTTTAGCAAATGTTTTTTCGGTGATAGCATTAAAAAAACCAATACCTAATCCTTTTGAGGTTCTGCCGGATACTTTAATAGCATTTAGCATATTAACCTTGCTTGGGTTGTCAATTATTTCTTCATTTGAACCCAAATTTGCTTCAACAGCATAAAAATTTGTTGGAGTATTCCCAATTCTTCTAGAATAAAACAAACCACCTTTACTAAACAATTCTGTTCCTTCTGTAAAAAAAGAGCGTTGTTCTTGATATTGTTGTTCAAAAGGTCCTAAATTTAAAACTAAATCGTCAAAAGCAGTTTGACCAAAATCGGGAATTAAAGTAGCATCCAATGTAAAGCTTTCATTAATTCCATATTTTAAATCCATTCCAATATTGTTATCAAAGCTATGTGTTCCATCAAAAGAGCTATAATTAGAAGAAGCGTAAGGCGAAAAGCTTAAACGAGTTGGAGGTGTAATATTTTCAATTCCTGTTAATTTTCCACTATATTGTGTAAATGAGCCTACTTTTTTATCTACATAATTCCATACATATTGTTCATCCAATTTATTAAACTTTCTACTAAAATTTATTCCCCAAGTTTTAGATTTTGTATTGTTAAAACGCAATTCAGAATAAGGAATTTTTATTTCAACAGTCCAGTTATCCTTATTTAATTTAACTGCACTTTTCCATACCGCATTCCAGCTAAAATCTTCACCGTTTAAAGATAATTTAGCATCCGCTTGATTACCAGTACTCATTACTATGAATTCAGTGTCATTTTGACCATCATTTTCAGGATTGATGGTTACCACAAAAAAATCGGTTATTCCAAAATTATCTCTAGTAGAAAATTGCATAGGAATTTCATTCGGTTTATTGTCGTACAATGTTGCTCCTATGTATATTGCTTCATTATTGTAAGCAATTTTAACAATCGTTTTTTTATCAGACCTTTCTGCTTCACCATCTCCTGGATTGAACATTACGAAATCTTTGGCTGGTTCAGCATTATTCCAAAACGCTTCGTTTAAAATTCCATCAATAATTGGAGATTTATCTATTTTTAATGCTTTTACCGTTTTTGGGTTTTGTTGTGCTTTCGAAAAAGTAAAAATAGTAATAAAAATAATGGTTAAGTAATATTTCATCATTAAGAATAAGGTGTAATTTTCAAAGTTCAAAATTATTTAACTGTTATTCGATATTATCTTAAATAAATGTTAATAAAATAGATTTTTTGTTATTTTTTATGTAACCAAATAAGGAAAACTTTTTTTATTATTCAAATAGAAATTTTGATAAAATGATTACATTTGTACATATTTAATAAAACCGTTATTTCTAATGAATTTACACGAATATCAAGGAAAAGAATTACTAAGTAGTTTTGGTGTAAGAATACAAAGAGGTATTGTTGCCGATAATCATAAAAAAGCGGTGGAAGCTGCAAAACAATTAAGTACTGAAACAGGTACGCAGTGGTGGGTTGTTAAAGCTCAAGTTCATGCTGGTGGACGTGGTAAAGGAGGAGGAGTTAAACTTGCTAAAAGTTTACAAGAAGTTGATACCATTTCAGAAGCTATGATTGGAATGATGTTAAAAACACCTCAAACTCCACCACAAGGGAAAAAAGTAAATCAGGTATTAATTGCTGAAGATGTTTATTATCCAGGTGAATCTGAAACAAAAGAATATTATATGTCTGTTTTACTAAACAGAACAACTAGTAAAAATATGGTAATGTATTCTACAGAAGGTGGAATGAACATTGAAGCGGTTGCAGATAAAACACCTCACTTAATTTTTACAGAAGAAATTGATCCAGAATTAGGATTATTACCTTTTCAAGCTAGAAAAATTGCTTTTAATTTAGGCTTATCAGGTTCTGCATTAAAAGAAATGATAAAATTTGTGACTTCATTATATACTGCTTTTGTAAAATCAGATGCATCATTATTTGAAATAAATCCTGTTTTAAAAACATCAGATAATAAAATTTTAGCGGTAGATTCTAAAGTAGTTTTAGATAATAGTGCTTTATTTCGTCATAAAGATTTAGCAGAATTACGTGATTTACGTGAAGAAAATCCGATTGAAGTTGAAGCAAATGCTGCAGGATTAAATTATGTGGATTTAGATGGTAATGTTGGTTGTATGGTAAACGGAGCAGGTTTGGCAATGAGCACTATGGATTTAATTAAACAATCTGGTGGCGAGCCTGCTAACTTTTTAGATGTTGGTGGTACTGCAGATGCAAAACGTGTTGAAATTGCGTTTAGAATTATTTTAAAAGAACCAAATGTAAAAGCAATTTTAGTGAATATTTTTGGTGGAATTGTGCGTTGCGATAGAGTAGCTCAAGGTGTAATTGATGCTTATAAAAATATGGGTGATGCAATTAAAATACCTATTATTGTACGACTACAAGGTACTAATGCGATTGAAGCTAAAGAATTAATTGATGCTAGTGGTTTAGATGTTATTTCGGCTACAGAGTTTCAAGAAGCTGCTGATAAAGTGCATGAAGTTATTTCTTAAATTTCACTTAATAATAAAACATAAAAAAGCCGATGAATTTTCATCGGCTTTTTTGTAAATATGTATCAATACTTTTTTAAATATCTTCAAATTTTACGTCAGTAAAACTTTCTGTGCTGTTGTTGCTATCAGTAGTTTCAACATTCAACTCAGAAGGTCTTTTAAAGTCTTTTTGGTGACGTTCTGAAATCACTTCTTCACCTTTTTCCTCTAAAATGTAGTCGGTAGCAGCTTTGAGCATTTCATTAAATTCAGAAAAATCTTCTTTGTATAAATAAATTTTGTGTTTTTTGTAATGGAAAGAACCATCATCATGTGTGAATTTTTTACTTTCTGTAATAGTTAAGTAATAGTCTTCAGCTTTTGTTGCTCTTACATCAAAAAAGTAAGTTCTTCTTCCTGCTCTTAGAACCTGAGAAAATATTTCTTCTTGTTCCAAATGATCTTTTTCGTTCATATTTAACTTTCTAAAATTATTTAATCTTTTTATTAGATTTATTCACAAATCTATAAAATTATTTTACTATTTAAGCCATTTTTAAATTTCTTTTTCTAAAAGTTGTTGTTCATATAACGCTTTATAATAACCTTTTGAGTTAACTAATTCATTGTGTGAACCTTGCTGTATTATTTTACCGTGGTCAAGTACTACAATTTTGTCTGCGTTTTTAACGGATGAAATTCTATGGCTTATAATTAGGGTAGTTTTATGTTTACTTATTTTATACAAATTGTTTAAGATAATTTCTTCAGTTTCTGTATCAACTGCAGACAAGCAATCGTCAAAAATTAAAATTTTAGGATTTTTAATAATAGCTCTAGCAATAGAAATACGCTGTTTTTGTCCCCCAGAAAGTGTTACACCACGTTCTCCAACATAAGTATTATAACCTTTATTAAAGGCTTTAATGTTGTTATGGATGTAAGCATCTTTAGCGGCTTGTTCTATTTCGATATCAGAAGCATTTTCTTTTCCGAATTTTATATTGTTTTTAATAGTATCTGAAAATAAAAAGGCTTCTTGTGGTACAAAACCAATACTTTGACGTAAATCATTTAAGTTTACATTTTCAATATTTAAATCATCTATTAAAATTTCTCCAGAGGTAACATCATATAATCGAGCAATTAAATTGATAATAGTAGTTTTACCAGAACCAGTATTTCCTAAAATTGCCAATGTTTTTCCAGTTTCAATTTTAAAACTTACATTTTTTAAAGCGGTTATTTCAGTATCATCATAGGTGTATGAAACATTTTTAAATTCTATATTTCCTTTAATATTTGAATGTAAAGAGGTGTTGTTTTGAATTTCTGGTTTTTGATTTAAGAATTCATTTATTCGTTTTTGAGAAGCTTCGGCTTGTTGAACCATTGAGGTAACCCAGCCTACAACGGCAACTGGCCATGTAAGCATATTTACATACATTATAAATTCTGCAATAACACCTAATGAGATGGAACCTTCAATATACCGTAAACCTCCTACATAAATTACTAAAATATTACTTAACCCTATCAATAAAATCATTAATGGGAAAAATAAAGCTTGTGCTTTATAAAAATTTATGTTTTTTTCTTTGGCTGTATTAGCTAAATTTCCAAAAGTTAACATTGCATTTTGCTCTATTCCGTATGATTTTATAATGCTGATCCCAGAAAAGGTTTCTTGTGCATTTGCAGTTAATTTTGATAAATATTCTTGAATTGAGGTGCTTCTTTTGTTAATAACTCTACTTAAAAGATAAATAGAAACTGATAATATAGGTAACGGCAACAAAGTGTAGTTTGTTAAAACGGTATCAATTTGATACATTTTTATAATAGCTACAATAAATAATACTAACATGTTTATAGTGTACATTACCGCAGGACCAAAATACATACGAACTTTAGAAACATCTTCACTTATCCGATTCATTAAATCGCCAGTTCTATTTTTTTTGTAAAAGTTAAGTGAGAGGTTTTGGTATTGTTGATAAATTTCGTTTTTTAAATCGAACTCAATTAAACGAGACATTACAATGATAGTTTGCCTCATTAAAAAAGTGAAAAAACCTGAAAGAATTGCTGCACCAATTATTAGAAGAATATTTGTTAATAATTCAGATTTTACATCAGCTAAATTAGTTGTCAAACCATTTTTGTAATCTCCTGCAATATTAATAGATTCTCTTATTATTTGAGGAATTTGAAGTGCTAAAAATTTAGAAGCAATAGTAATAATAATACCTAATAATAATCGATATTTATATTTTAAAAAGTATTTATTTAAATATTGTAAAGCCTTCATAAAAAATTAAAAAAATCATTTTTTTTAAGAGTACGAATATACAGTATTTAAATTTTACTCGATCATTTTAATAAAAATTAAATGCTATTAAAAATGATGAAACATAATCTGTTTATTAAAAATAATATGGTATTTTTGCCAAAAATTAACGATTAAATTTATAAAGTTCTTTCTATGATTAACAGGCGCCATATTAGAGTTAAAGTAATGCAATCAGTTTATGCCATATTGCAATCTAAAAGTGATAATTTAGATATTGAAGAAAAATTCTTATTGACTAGTATTGATAAAATGTATGATTTATATGTGGTGTTGCTTCAACTGTTAGTGGAAGTAAAGAACAAGGAAGCAAATTATATTAAAATTGCAAAAAAGAAATTTTTAGCAACTAAAGAAGAATTAAATCCATCTACAAAATTTATTGACAACCAAGTATTTAAGCTATTGGAGGAAAGTGGATCGTTGAATCAATATGTTACGGCTAATAAATTAAATTTTTGGAAGTTAGATTCGGAATACACTACAGAAGTTTGGAATAAAACAAAAAAAAGCACTTTATATCAAGATTATATAAATTCAAATAAATCTTCATTTGAAGATGATAAAGAATTTGTAATTAAAATGTTTAAAGAATTCGTTGCTCCAAATGATAAATTAGCTGAATATTTTGAAGATAAAAATATAACATGGGTTGATGATATTCCGTTTGTAAATACTTGGATTGTAAAATCTTTGACTAAATTAAAATCAACAAGTCCATTTCTACTAAAAGAGTTGTACAAAGATGACGATGACAAAAAATTTGTTTTAGACTTATTTAGAAAAGTAGTGTTAAACCAGAAGGAATTTGAAAAAGATATTATTGATAGAACTCCAAATTGGGATACAGATCGAATTGCAGAAATAGATATGATTTTAATTAAAATGGCTATTGCAGAGTTTTTAAAATTTCCATCAATTCCAGCACGAGTAACCATTAATGAATATATTGAAATTTCAAAAGATTATTCTACTGAAAAAAGTAGTTATTTTATTAATGGTGTTTTAGATAAAATTTTAAAAGATTTTACAACTTCAAAAAGAATTAAAAAAATAGGTAGAGGATTGTTATAATTTAGTATTTTTACGAAAATTTTTAATACATGAAAAAAATAACTATAATTTTAACCGTATTGGTAAGTTTAGCAGTATTATCTTGTAAAGATAATGCCGCTGCAAAAGTAAAATCTTCAAATCTTGAAACTGCTAAAGCACGTGATGCTAAAATGAATATGGGAATGCCAATAATTGCATTTGATAAAAAAGCATATGATTTTGGAACTATCAATGAAGGAGATAAAATTGATGGTGCTTTTACTATTTATAATAAAGGTAAAGCAGATTTGGTAATTACAGGAGCAAGAGCTTCTTGTGGTTGTACAGTTCCTTCTTGGCCAAAAGAAGCTATTAAACCAGGTGATTCAGCAAAATTAAATTTTGTATTTAACTCTAGAGGTAAACGAGGTAAACAAAATAAATCCATAACCTTAAGAACAAATACAGAAAATGTAAACGAAATAATAAGAGTTACAGGTAATGTAACTCCAAAACCAAAAACTAAATCAATGTTAAAGCGGGACAAGAAATTGAACGCAATTAAAGTAAAACCTTATTAAAATTTTAAATATGTATAACACTATATTTTTAGCAGAAGGAGGAGGCAACTCTTTAACAACTATGTTACCATTTTTATTAATGTTTGTGGTAATCTATTTTTTTATGATTCGACCTCAAATGAAACGTCAAAAAAATGAAAAGAAATTTCAATCAGCTTTAGCAAAAGGAAATAAAATAATCACTACAAGTGGTATTCATGGTAAAATTGTGGATATTGTTGCAAGTGATAACACTGTTATTATTGAAACAGGAGCTGGAAAAATTAAGTTTGAAAGATCTTCAATTTCTATGGAATTAAGTAAACGATATTTAGCTCCAAAAGATAAAAAATAATAAAAATTACTTCTAAAAAAAAGTGAGCTATATAGCTCACTTTTTTTGTATATTTAATATTTATTTTATAATAATGAAATCTAAATCAAAACCATCAGGCTTTTCTAATGCAACTAAACGTAAAGTTAAAGAGTTTACTATTTTTTTAGTATTAACCTCAATTATCTGGCTATTGATGGAGTTGTCTAAAACATATACAAGTACTGCAGTTTTTAAGGTTAATTATAAAAATTTACCTGCAAATAAATTAATTCAAAATAAACCAGTTGAGGCCGTAGAAGTGGCTTTAAAAGCTCCCGGGTTTTCATTGTTAAGATATAAAGTTTGGAATAATACTGTTAATTTAAGCTTGTCAAATATGCGAAAGATAAAAGCTAAATACATATTATTACCAAATTTGCAATTAGCTTATATAAATTCTCAATTACCTAATGAAACTGAAGTTATTAGAGTTTTAAAAGATACAATTTCATTTGATTTAGGAGTTAATATAACAAAAAAAGTAGTTGTAATTTCTTCTATTAAATTAAATTTTAAATTAGGTTTTGGATTAACAAAATCGTTAAAAATAAGTCCTGATTCTATATTAATTACAGGTCCTAAGAAATATATAGATTCTATTAATGAAATAGAAATGATACCAATTAAACTAAATAATATTAATAGTAATATTAGCCTTACTGCAAATTTAAAATTACCATTAAATACAGAACATATTTTAATGAGTACTAAAAAAGTGAAAATTACTGGAGAAGTAGATAAGTTTACAGAAGGAAGTTTTACCATTCCTGTTACCATAATTAATAAACCTAAAAATGTGGTAATTAATACTTTACCAAACGTTGTAAAAGTTGTTTTTCAAACAGGATTAACCAATTATTCCAAAATTAATGATAAAAGTGTTTTAGTAGTTTATGATTACAATCAATATAAAAAGGACACATTAATACAGTTTTTAACTCCAATTATTAAACAAAAAAGTGATTTAATTACATCACTTAAAATAAACCCAAGTCAAATAGAATTTTTTATTCAAAAATGAAAATAATTGGTTTAACAGGAGGTATAGGAAGTGGTAAAAGTACGGTTTTACAGTTTTTTAAAGAAATTGGTGCTAAAACTTATATTGCAGATATAGAAGCCAAAAAACTGATGAATTCTGATGAAGAATTAAAATTTCAAATAATACAATTATTTGGAGATAAAGTGTACAACAGTGGTGCTGTTGATAGAAAATACTTGGCAAATATTGTTTTTAATGATACTTCAAAATTAGAAAAGCTAAATAAATTGGTTCATCCAAAAGTGCAGCAACACTTTTTAAACTTTGTAAAAAAATGTAATTGTGGAATTATAATTTATGAATCTGCAATTTTATTTGAAAGTGGAAGTAACAAACTTTGTGATTATGTAATTACGGTATATGCAGATTATAAAACTAAAATGGAACGGCTTAAGTTACGTGATGGTTCTTCAGAAGAAGAAATTAGGGTAAGAATGCAACATCAATTAAATGACAACTACAAATTAGCAAAAGCTAACTTTATAATAAATAATAATAATATAGAAAACACAAAACGCCAAGTTTCAATAATTTATGAAATTTTACAAAAAACGGGTATTGAATAAGCTTTATTTTAATAATATGTTAAATTATTAAATTTTTGTTAATATTTAGTACAACTACAATATTGTAAATGTTAAAAGTTTAAATTTGAATAATGAGAAAACGAGTATTTTTACTCATCACTATTTTAATGAGTATTGCTTTAATAGGTATTATTTCAGTTCAAGTTTTTTGGATTAAAAATACCATTCAAATAAGTAATGCACAATTTACTTCTAATGTAAAATTTGCATTAGCCAAAGTTTCTGAAGAAATAAAAGATCGCGAATTTTCTCAGTTTTATAATAAATTAAATGGTTTATACCAACAAGGTAAAAAATTAAAAGATTTAGATGTTCGTAGGTTTATTTATGAAAAAATAGATACCACAAACAATGAAAAGTTTACCTATTCACAAAGTATAATCGAAGCAAATTATAAAGTACCAACAGAGTTCTTTGACAATGATTCTATAAATTTTAAAAAAATATTTAGCAAAGAGAAAATTGTAGTGGTAAAAAATCAAACTATGGATGATAATTTAAAAACATCCAATCCTCCGCAAGAGAGCTATGTTAGATTGAGTAGATTTAAAAGTGCTGAAAAAGCTTATTTGGAACGATATTTTGACATAATTACACATAGATTACCAATAAATAAACGAGTTAGTAATAGAGAATTAACTATGAGATTAACTCAAGAACTGAAAAAAAGAGGAATAGTAACCAAGTTTAAATATGGTATTTATAGTAACGGATTAGCCACACAAGTAAAATCGGGTTATTTTAGAAAAGAAGAAGGTAAAAGTTATAAAGTGCCAATGTTTATTAATCAAGATGGTGAAAGTAATTATCAATTATATGTAAATTTTCCAGACAAGAAAAATTTTATTTTAGGATCTATATCTAAAATATTAATTTTATCTGTTTTTTTTATCTTAATCATTATTTTAACTTTTGCAACTGCATTGTATCAATTAGTTAAGCAAAAACAAATTTCAGAAATAAAAACGGACTTTATTAATAATATGACGCATGAATTTAAAACGCCAATTGCAACTATTAATTTAGCCTTAGATGCCATTAAAAACCCTAAAGTTATTGATGATAGAGAAAAGGTAAATAAATATGTAAAAATGATTCGTGAAGAAAATAAACGAATGCACGCACAAGTAGAAAACGTTTTAAGAATATCTAAATTAGAAAAAAATCAACTAGATGTTAGTAAGGAAAAAGTAGAGGTTCACGACCTATTAAGAAAAGCGGTTACTCATGTAGATTTGCTTATTAAAGATAGTAGTGGTTACATCAATTTGAATTTAAACGCACATTCAACCGAAGTTTTAGCAAATCCGTTTCATTTAGAAAGTATATTTGTAAATATGTTAGATAATGCCATAAAATATTCAAATGAAGCTCCTAAAATAACAATTAGCACTGAAAATTCACCCAAAAATTTAATTATAAAAATTGCAGATAAAGGAATTGGAATGAATAAAAACGTTCAAAAAAATATATTTAAAAAATTCTATAGAGAAGAAACAGGAAATATTCATAATGTAAAAGGTCATGGTTTAGGCCTTGCATATGTCAAAAAAATAGTAGAAATTCATCAAGGAGAAATTTATGTAGAAAGTGAAAAAGGAAAAGGAAGCACTTTTTTTATTAAATTACCTTTGATTTAAAACATTAAAACATGGAGAATAAAAGAATTTTATTAGTAGAAGACGATCCAAATTTCGGTACCGTTTTAAAAGATTATTTAGGTTTAAACGACTATAATGTTACCTTAGCTAAAGACGGCTTAGAAGGTTTAATAATGTTTAAAAATAACGATTACGACTTATGTATTTTGGACGTTATGATGCCTAGAAAAGATGGGTTTTCATTAGCACAGGATATTCGCTCAACAAACACTGAAATCCCAATTATTTTTTTGACGGCTAAAACTATGAAGGAAGATGTTTTAAGAGGATATCAAGTTGGTGCTGATGATTATTTAAATAAACCTTTTGATTCCGAAGTTTTATTGTACAAAATAAAAGCAATTTTGCAACGTAAGGAGAGTGAAGAAAGTAAAGAAGAAGAAATTTTTGAATTTGAATTAGGTAAATTTCATTTTAATTCGAAGCTACGTCATTTATCTTTTGATGGTGGAGAGATACAAAAACTATCTCCAAAAGAGAGTAAATTGTTAAAATTACTTACACAATATAAAAACGACTTAATGCCTCGCGAACTTGCTTTAACAAAAATTTGGAGAGACGATAATTACTTTACTTCTAGAAGTATGGATGTATATATTGCAAAATTAAGAAAGTATCTAAAGCTAGATGAAAATGTAGAAATACTAAACATTCATGGAGAAGGGTTTAGGTTAATTGATAAAAGCTAAATTAAAAAAAATCTGCTTGAGTAGATTTTTTTATTGGAATTTAGTTATAAATTTGACTAAATTGCATTTATGGCAAAATTAATTAAAATATATGAAGAAAATCCTAATGAAAAGGAAATTGAAAAAGTAGTTTCCGTGTTAAAAAAAGGAGGACTTATTATTTATCCAACAGATACGGTTTATGGTGTTGGTTGTGATATTACCAATGCAAAAGCTATGGAAAAAGTAGCTAAAATAAAAGGTGTAAAACTTAATAAAGCTAATTTTTCATTTATTTGTAATAATTTAAGTAATCTTTCTGATTATGTGAAGCAGATTGATACACCAACGTATAAAATTTTAAAAAAAGCATTTCCAGGTCCATTTACTTTTATATTGAAAGGAAATACGAATTTACCAAAATCATTTAAAAATAAAAAAACCGTTGGAATTCGCATTCCTGCTAACAATATTATAAGAGCATTGATCGAAAAATTAGGAAATCCTATTGTGTCAACTTCTATTTATGATGAAGATGATTTAATTGAATATACTACCGATCCTGAATTAATTTTTGAAAAATGGCAAAATAAAGTCGATATAGTAATTGATGGAGGTTTTGGAGGAAATATTCCATCAACTGTTATTGATTTGTCTGATGGAAAATTTGAAATATTGCGTGAAGGAAAAGGAGATGCTACTTTATTATAAAATTTTTAAATATTTTCTTCTTTAAAATAAAATAATTCCAAACAGCACTTTTAACCAAAAAATAATCTTTTTTCTGATTAGCTTTATCTCTTTTATTCAACATTTTATTTAGGTTTTTATAAAAACTAAAATGTGCTTTTATAATAGCAAAAGTATGTTTAGGTTTTAGTTCAAATATAAATTTAATTCCTGCTACACCATCTAAAATTAAACGCATAAAAATAATGGAAAATAAGGATTTTTTTGGTAGATTTTTAACCAATGAAAATAAACTATTTCTGAAATTTAAAAATGTTTTTTTAGGATTTGTTTCTTTTAACGTTGCTCCGCCAATGTGGTAAACCGTTGATAATCCTACATATTTAATAATTTTATTTTTATTTTGAACTCTCCAGCATAAATCTATTTCTTCCTGGTGAGCAAAATAATCTTCATCAAAACCATTTGATTCAAAAAATACTTTTGATCGAATAAAAAAACAAGCACCTGACGCCCAAAATATTTCTTTTATATCATTAAATTGAGTGGTATCTTTTTCAATTTCATTGAAAATTCTTCCTCTGCAAAAAGGATATCCATATTTATCTATAAATCCACCAGCCGCACCAGCATATTCAAACTTTAAATTAGATTTATAATCTAAAATTTTAGGCTGAATAATTACCGTATCTTTTTCATTTTCAAAAATAGAAATGATGGGTTGTAACCAATTTTTAGTAACTTCAATATCAGAGTTTAATAAACAAAAAATATCTGCGTTTACATGTTTTAAAGCATCATTATAACCTTTTGCAAATCCGCCATTTACCTTGTTTTTTATAATTTGTATCGTAGGGTAATTTTCTTTTAAAAAAGTTATAGAATTGTCAGTTGAAGCATTATCAGCTACAAATATTTCAGTATTTGGTAAGTTGCTGTATTTTAAAATTGATGGAAGAAATTTTTCCAATAAGTTTTTTCCATTCCAGTTTAATATTACAATAGCTGTTTTTAACACCATTCAATAAATTTATAAATTATATTTTTTTATGAATAATTTAGAAATAAGCAAATAACTTAAATTTATTAAAATAATAATAAAAGTGATTATTGCAAAAATCCATTTTAAGGAAGTAAAAATAGAAGTTAAATTGCAAATACTACTTAGTTTTTCCGGATATTTTGTTAGCATTATAATTATTCCAGTGTTTTCTAAAATATCAAAAAAACTAATTAATAATGGAGCTGAAATTAAGTAGTTCAAATTTTTTATTTTATTTCTTTTTAGTAAAAAAATCACTAAAAAAGCATAAGTATATCCGTAAATAATAGCATACGGAATATCTATAAATAATTCAGATAATGTATAAGCAACTCTGCCATTTTCACCCAGATTTTTGAATAAAGTATAAGCCACGGTTGTAGTATAGGAAAATTTAATATCTAAAATAGATTTTATGTCAATTTTTGTATTTAAAAATAGTTCAGAAAATTTTGGCAATAAAAAAATATTAAATACGATAATTAAAAGTATTCCAATTAGTATGTTTTTTTTGCTAGCGTATTTATTTAAATAATTAAAAATCAACTTAGAATCATTTAGTTTTTGTAAAGGTTTTACTTATTATTTTCCACTGATTATTAATTTTTAAAAGCGATAAATAATCTGTATAAGAAAATTTAGAATAACTAAATTTAGTTTTAAAATTGGCAATATTCCCAGTAATGTCACCATCTAAAATTTGAGTAGCTACTTTCTGCTTTCCATCGGTTTTAACTTTATCTAAATAGGATTTCAGAGGAATTATTAATTCAGTATTTTCTTTAACAGTGTATAATTTTGCATCGTTTGAAAAGGCACTTTGTAATTGAGTTATATTGGCATTTTTTCTTCCTTCAAAATAGTTAGCAATTGTTTTTTCTACTTCTAAATATTCATCTTTTTCATTCAAAAAATCACGTAACACTTTATTGTATTCATTTGAAGCATTGATATAAGGAAAATGTCCTTCATTATGAAATGTATAAACTTTGGCATCTGAATAAAGTTCTTTAAGTTTTTTTCTTAATTCAGGTTGAATAAGCGGATCATTATCCGATTCTAGTATTAATTTCGGAATTCGTTTAATTTTATAAGAAGTTGGGTTTGCAGTAAACGGGTCAATAACCACAGAATATCTATTCATAAATTGTTTTTTACTAAAAGGTAAACTTGGCAGAAAAGCTTTTAATAACTTTGAGTTTTTTGAAGCCGGAATTAGCTCATTATTTAACTTTTTTTCTCCCAATTTTGAAATCAATATTTCTGGTAAAAAAGGAATAACTTTACTTTTAGTAGCATTTTCTTGTGCAATTAGGGTATTTGGTGGAAATGTATTTCCAAAAACTGCTTTTTCAACTCTGTTTGGAATTAGGTTTACCAAATATTGTGTAATGTATCCACCCATTGAAGTACCAACCGCATAGAATTTGTTCACATGCTCTTTTTTTAAAATGGCTAAAATTCCTTCAGAAGCTTTTTTTAACGAATTTATTTTTTCCGGAAGCGTATAGCTTATTACTTTATAATCTTTTTCAAATGCCGCTATTTGCTGCCACCATAAATCGTAAGCGCCACCCATTCCGTGTAAAAATAAAATGGTTTTAGTTCCGTTTCCGCCAGTATAATAATCCCACGTTACACCATCCACCATAATTTTTTTGGTAGGCTTGGCTTGTAGTTTTTTTAAACTTTTAGAAATGGTATTGTCCGTTTTATAAAGTTTAAAAAAATTAGCTTGTGGAGCAGGAATTAAATAGATAATAATTAGCACTATAATAATTACCGCTAAGCTTATTTTAAAATACATATGTTTCATTTTATAAAGATTTATAATTTGGAATGCTTTTTAGAAAAACATACGTTTCATTTATTTTATCCATTTTGCAGTAATAATGTTGTAATCCGTTGGAAACAACTAAATAATTTGCATTCAATTTTAAATTATATCTAGCAATTTGGTCAAAAGCATTTTGATTTATTTTTATGGATGGTGCCTTGCATTCAACAATAATATCAGGTTTTCCTTTGTTGTTAAACACTAAAATATCGGTTCTTTTTGTCAAATTATTTAAAATTAATTTTTTTTCAACAGCGATTAATGAAATTGGATATTTTTTTTCTTCAATTAAAAAATGGATTATATGTTGCCTAACCCATTCTTCTGGAGTTAAAACCACATATTTTTTTCTGATAATATCAAAAATAGCATAGTTATTTTCGTTACTTTTGATTCTGAAATTATATTTAGGCAAATTCAATGTTTGCATATCACAAAAATGCTAATTTTTTTTTATAAATGAGTGACGTTACTAAAATTGTTTCTGATATTAAAAACAGAAATTTCAAACCTGTCTATTTTTTAATGGGTGAAGAGCCCTATTATATTGATAAAATTTCTGAATATATTGAAAATAATGTACTTACAGAAGAGGAAAAAGGGTTTAATCAAATGGTTTTATACGGAAGAGATGTTACCATAGGTGATATTATTGATAATGCCAAACGATTTCCAATGATGGCTGATTATCAAGTTATTGTAATTAAAGAAGCTCAAGATTTAATAAAAACGATTGAGAATTTATCAGAATATGTTGAAAATCCATCACCAACTACCATTTTGGTACTTTGTTATAAATATAAAACGCTTGATAAACGAAAAAAACTATATAAAACCATCAAAAAAAATGGTGTTGTTTTTGAAAGTAAAAAGTTATATAGTAATCAGGTAGTTGACTGGTTAAAGAAAATTTTAGCTAAAAAAGATTTAAAAATTGAACCAAAAGCAGCCATAATGTTGGTGGAATTTTTAGGCGTTGATTTAAGTAAAATTAGTAATGAAATTACTAAGCTAGCTGTGGTTTTGCCAAAAGGAGCTACCATTACGCCAGATTCAATTGAAGAAAACATTGGAATAAGTAAAGATTTCAATAATTTTGAATTACGTAAAGCCATAGGAAGTAGAGATGTGGTTAAAGCGAATAGAATTATCAACTATTTTGGCCAAAACCAAAAAGCAAACCATATTGTTGTTACAGTTTCCTCATTAAATAGTTTTTTTACTCAAATTTTAATTTATCATAGCTTAAAAGATAAATCGAGTAATAGTGTGACAAGAGCATTAGGTGTAAATCCTTATTTTGTTTCTGATTATAAAATGGCTGCACAAAATTATCCAATGCGTAAAGTTTCTAAAATCATAGGGCTTATTAGAGAAGCAGATTTAAAAAGCAAAGGTGTTGGAGCAAGCGGACTTCCTGCTGGTGAAATTTTAAAAGAATTAATTTTTAAAATAATTCATTAATTATTTAAGGAAATTCGGTTTACCCGATTTGCAATTTCCCAAGCAGTATAAAATACTAATTTTGTTCTTTTTGCCAATAAATCATAATTAATTTTATCAGGAGTATCCGTTATCTTATGGTAATCTTTATGAGTTCCATTAAAATAAAAGATAATGGGAATGTTGTTTTTAGCAAAATTATAATGATCAGATCGGTAGTAAAAACGATTTGGATCATTTTCATTATCAAAAGTATAATCTAATTTTAAGTGTGTGAATTTGTTATTAATTTCTTCTGATAGTAAATGCAACTCTGTGCTAAGTTTATCAGAACCAATTAAATACACATAATTTGAGTTGTTTTTATGAGCATCATCCACTCTGCCAATCATGTCCATATTTAAGTCTGTTACTGTTTTGTCTAAAGGAAAAATAGGGAATTCGGTATAATATTTAGAGCCAAGCAATCCTTTTTCTTCACCAGTTACGTGTAAAAATAAAATAGAACGTTTTGGTCCATTACTATCTTCAACTGCTTTTTCAAAAGCTTCCGCTATTTCTAAAAGTGCAACTGTTCCTGAACCATCATCATCAGCACCGTAATAAATATCGCCTTCAGGTTTTCCTAAATGATCATAATGAGCAGAAATAACCACAATTTCATCTGGTTTTTCAGATCCTTTTATAAAGGCAACCACATTTTCAGAAGGATTCAAATTTGGTTTTAAATGCGATGTTGGTATAGATTGATAATAATCTTCTCCACCATAAGGCGATGCAATATTATGAGTGATATAAAAAGTTTTTAGGTAGGCTGCAGCAAGTTTTTGACCAGGTTCACCCGTTTCTCTTCCTTCAAATTTATCGGAAGCAAATTTATATAAATGAGTTTTTAAATCATTAGGTGTTATTGAATTAGCATATTTTGTAGCAGTAGTATTGGTAACTAAATCTATAGTTGTAGCTTGGTTTGTTATGTGAGTATTGCTACCACAACTTAACAAAAAGATACAAAACAATAGTACTATTTTTTTCATATAGATGAGTTAATTACTTCAAATATATCAAAAAAATATTAGCTATTTAAAATGGTAAATTGTTTCAATTTTTTATTAAAATGAATTAAATCTGAATTGAAAAGAGTGTTTAATTGGTTATTTTCAATTAGATCATTGGTTTTACCCGTAACAAATTTTTGAGGTGTCATCAACCAGAGCTGGTCAGCTAGTTGTAATGCTAAATTAATTTCATGAGTAGAAATTAGTATAGTTTTTCCAAATTCTTTAGCTAATTTTTTTAGTAAAGTAAAAGTTTCAATAGTATGATGAATATCTAAGTGAGCCGTAGGTTCATCTAAAACAATAATAGCTGTATTTTGAGCTAAAGCTCTGGCAATTAATACTTTTTGTAGCTGACCATCACTTAACTGATAATATTTTGCTTGTGCTAACTGTTTTGTGTTTGTTTCTTTTAAAGCCATTTCAACTATTTCAATATCCTTGGCATTTAATTGTCCAACCCAATTCGTATAAGGTTGTCTGCCTAATGCCACCAATTCAAAAACGGTTAAGCTACTTTCGGGTAATTTTTCAGTTAAAACTACGCTTAATTGTTTGGATAAATTTAGGTTTGAAATTTCATTTAAGTTTATCTGATTTATAAAAATAGTTCCATTAATTGCAGGTTGAACTTTAGTTAAAGTCCGTAATAAAGTAGATTTTCCAATACCGTTTTCACCCAATAAACAAACCAAATTTCCCTCTTCTAAAGTAATATTCAAATTAGAAGCTATAATTTTTTGATGCTTTTTAGAAGTATATCCAATACTTAAATTCGTTGTTTTTATAATATGATTTTGAGTATTTTTCAATTCTAATAAATTTTTCTTTTTCTAATTAGTAACCAAATAATTATAGGTGCTCCAAATAATGAAGTTATGGCATTTATGGGTAATGTATATTCGCTATTTGGAAGTTGAGCAATGCTATCGCAAATGAGCATAATAATGGCTCCGCTTATAGCAACTGCAGGTATTAAAGTTTTATGATTAGAAGTTTTAAATAATAATTTAGTTAAATGAGGTACAGCCAACCCAATAAATGCAATTGGACCAGAAAAAGCGGTGATTACGCCAGTTAATAAACTAGTTGCAATTAGAGTTATATTTCTGGTAAGTTTTATGTTTACGCCTAAACTTTTGGCATAATTTTCACCTAATAATAAACTATTTAAAGGTTTTATAATGAACACAACTAACAATAATCCTATCAAAAATATGACAAAAAAGGTGGTAATTTCATGCCAAGTCAAATTTCCTAAACTTCCAAAACTCCAAAATAAATATTGTTGTAATTGACTTGCACTGCTAAAATAGGCGAGGACACTTATTACCGCAGCAGTTAAACTTCCAAACATTAAGCCAATAATTAAAATAGACATGGTATTTCTCACTTTTATTGCTGCCAATAAAACTGCTGATAAAACTAAAAAAGCTCCCAAACTTGCTGCAATTGCCAAGCCCCAGTTGGTATAGGCAAATGCCGTATTGTTAACGCCAATAAATGAAGCTCCTAATATTAAAATGGCAACTCCTAAACTTGCTCCAGAACTAATACCTAACACAAATGGTCCTGCTAATGGATTTCTAAATAAAGTTTGCATTAACAAACCGCTTATTGATAATCCAGAACCAACCAAAATAGCGGTAATTGCTTTTGGCAGTCGATAGTTAAGTATGATGGTTTTCCAAGCATCATTTTGAGTGTTTTCATTTAATAATGCAAGCAGTGTTTGTTTAAAAGGAATAAAAACAGATCCTAAACTTACATTTAATATAAAAATTAAAACAAGTGAAATTGATAGTACAATAAATGTTTTTTGATATGATTTTATTGGATAAATCAAGTATTAGTATTTAAAAATTTAATTAATTTATGTATTGCTTTTCCTCTGTGGCTAATTTCTCCTTTTTCTTCTAAACTCATTTGAGCAAAAGATTTTTTATATCCTAAAGGTTGAAAAATAGGATCGTATCCAAAACCACTTTCTCCTTGTTTTTTTTCTAAAATATTTCCTTTACAAATGCCTTCAAATAGATATTGATTTCCATCCAAATTTAAGGCAACAACCGTTCTAAATTGAGCTTTTCTATCTTTTTTATTTGTAAGATTTTCAAGCAGTTTATTCATGTTTTTTTCTGAATTATTTTCTTTCCCAGCATAACGTGCAGAATACACTCCTGGCTCGTTATTTAAAGCTGCTACTTCTAAACCTGTATCATCGGCAAAACAATTATATCCAAATTTTTTGGTAATATAATTTGCTTTTAAAATGGCATTGCCTTGTAGTGTGTTTTCAGTTTCTGGAATATCATCAAAACAATTAATTTCGGCTAAACTAATAATTTTATATTCGGGTAGTAATTGTCTAACTTCTAATAATTTATGATTATTGTTGGTGGCAAATACTAATGTTTTTTTATTCATGATGATAGGGTTCGTTTTTTAAAATAGTTAAAGCTCTGTATATTTGTTCTACAACAAATAAACGAATCATTTGGTGAGAGAAAGTCATTTTTGATAAAGAAATTTTTCCTTGGGATTTTTTATAAATTATATCAGAAAAACCATAAGGTCCACCAATAACAAAAACTAGCTGTTTTATGCCTGAATTCATTTTTTTTTGAAGGTATTTTGAAAATTCGATTGATCGCATTTCTTTTCCTTTTTCATCTAGTAAAATTAAAACATCCGTAGGTAATAATTTCTTTATAATTAATGCTCCTTCTTTTTCTTTTTGTTGAACTTCAGTTAAATTTTTAATATTTTTAATATCAGGAATTATTTCTAACTCAAAATTTATATAATGTTTTAATCTATTTTGGTAACTATCTATCAAAGAAATTAAATATTTATTGTCAGTTTTACCAATAGCAAGTAATTTAATTTTCATGCGGTAAATATAAAAAGAAATAAAGAGGTATTTTTTGAAAATAAAAAAGTTATTTTTGTTTTTAAAATGTAGTTGATATGATTTCAAAAAAACAGTTTGAAAAAGAGATTGATATTATAATAAAAAATGCTATTCGTGAAGATGTTGGTGATGGCGATTTTAGTTCGTTGGCCTGTATTCCAGCCACTGCAAAAGGAAAAGCTAAGCTATTAGTTAAAGAAGCTGGAATTATTGCTGGAGTACAATTAGCGGTTAAAATTTTTAAATCTATTGATAAAGATTTAAAAGTTGAAATTTTTATTGAAGATGGTGAGCAAGTTGCAGTTGGAGATATTGTTTTTTACGTAGCAGGCAGCTCTCAATCTATTTTAAAAGCAGAACGATTGGTGCTAAACGCTATGCAACGGATGAGTGCCATTGCCACAAAAACGAAACAATTTGCTAAAATACTTCAAGGAACAACCACTAAAATTTTAGATACACGCAAAACTACACCAGGAATTAGAGCCCTTGAAAAATGGGCCGTTAAAATTGGTGGAGGAGAAAATCATAGATTTGCGTTATATGATATGATTATGTTAAAAGATAACCATATTGATTTTGCTGGCGGAATTACTTCTGCAATTACTAAAACAAAAAAGTATTTGACTAAAAATAATCTCGATTTAAAAATTATAGTTGAAGCTAGAAATTTAAAGGAAATAAAAGAAATTTTAAATAATGATGGTGTTTATCGGATTTTAATTGATAATTTTAATTTTGAAGATACCAAAAAAGCGGTAAAATTGATAGGAAATAAATGTTTAACGGAATCTTCTGGAGGAATAACCTTAAAAACTGCAAAAGAATATGCTAATTGTGGCGTAGATTTTATTTCATCTGGTGCGTTAACGCATTCCGTTTATAATATGGATTTAAGTTTAAAAGCTGTACATGAGTAAACCTGTAGAAGATAATTTGAATAAAATTCCAATAGTAAATTGGATTGTAAAACTTGGAAAATCTATAAAAATTCCAGGGCTAGAAGGAATGTCTTTATACGATATACTTGAAATGTATGTTTTAGGAATTGTTAAAGGTGCGTTAACCTCACGAGCTGGTGGAATTTCATTTAGCTTTTTTATGGCACTTTTTCCTTTTTTACTGTTCATTTTAACGCTAATTCCTTATGTTCCTATTGATGGATTTCAACATGATTTTTTGTTTATGATTGAACAATTATTACCTCCAAATACTGCTAGTTCGGTTGAGGAAGTAATTGCAGATATCGCAAATAATAGGTATGGTGGTTTATTATCATTCGGATTTGTAGCTTCTATTTTTTTAATGACCAATGGTGTAAATGCTATTTTAGGCGGATTTGAATATTCGTATCACATCACAGAAATGCGTAATATTCTTCGCCAATATTTTATTGCTATGGCAATGGCATTTTTTTTATCATTTATATTAGTAATAACAGTTGCAGTTGCTATCTATTTTGAAATTTTCATTAATGATTTAAAAGCGAATGGATGGCTAGAAAACGATGTTTTTTGGATTGAAAAAGGACGATTTTTACTTTTTATACTCTTGTTATTTGTTTCTGTTTCATTTCTCTATAAATATGGAACTAAAGAAACAAAACGATATTCATTTTTTTCACCAGGAACTGTTTTAACCACGTTGCTAACCATACTAAATTTTAAACTTTTTGCCATTTATGTTTTAAAATTTTCAACCTATAATAAATTGTACGGTTCTATTGGGACTTTATTGGTATTAATGTTATTCGTTTGGCTAAATTCTATCATTTTATTATTGGGTTTTGAATTAAATGCAAGTATCAATAGTTTAAAGAAGAAACATATAAAATATAATAATTCATGAAAGTAATTGCAATGATTCCTGCTCGTTATGAAGCTAGCAGATTTCCAGGTAAACTAATGAAAGATTTAGCAGGCAAATCCGTTATTTTAAGAACTTATCAAGCAGTTAAAAATTCTAAATTGTTTGAAGAAGTATATGTAGTTACGGATAGTGATATTATTTTTAATGAAATTGTTTCTAACAATGGTAAAGCCATAAAAAGTAAAAAGGTACACGAATCGGGTAGTGATAGAATTGCAGAAGCTGTTGAAAATTTAAAGGTAGATATTGTAATAAATGTGCAAGGTGATGAGCCTTTTACTCAAACGGAACCTTTATCAAATTTAATAGAAGTATTTAAAAAGGATAAAAATAAAGAAATTGACATCGCTTCCTTAATGCTTAAAATGGAAGATAAAGAGGAAATAAATAACCCAAATAATGTTAAAGTGGTTACTGATGAACAAAATTTTGCTATGTATTTTTCACGTTCTCCAATTCCGTATCCACGGGAAAAATCAAAAGCTATTTATTATAAACATATAGGTATTTATGCTTTTAGGAAGGATGCAATATTGAAATTCACTAAATTGCCAATAAATAACCTTGAAGCCACTGAAAAATTAGAAAATTTACGTTTTTTAGCAAATGGTTTAAAAGTAAAAATGGTAAAAACAGAACATGTTGCAATTGGCATTGATACTCCAGAAGATTTGGAAAAAGCCAATGCAATTTTTAATAGTAATAAAATTAATTAAACACTTAAAGTTTATGAGCTATACCAATCAACAACCAAGAGATTTTATGATGTCGTTACAAATCATTCATTTTATTTTAATGATGGTTATTATTGCATTTTCAGCTTACATTTCAATACATTTAAATGGAATATTAAATTTTTCTTATGCTAGTGATAGAACATTTCTTTTTATTGCGATAACTATTTCATTTATAGGTACTTTATTAAGTAAAAGTATATTCTTAAAGTTGATAAAGAAAATCCCAGAGAATGCTAATTTACTTGAAAAAACAAAAAAATATAGTATTGCACATTTATTAAGATTAATACTATTATTATTACCAGCTTTTATGTGTATTATTTTTGTAATGGAATCTCACAACAGTTTTTATTTCATTTTAGTAGGTATATTATTATTAATGATGTTAGCTATTTTTCCTAATAAAATAAAATTTGCAAATAAGGTACCATTATCAGATAAGGAAAAATCAATATTGCAAAAACTTTAATAACCTTTTAAAATTTCGGATATTTGCAAACTAATTTTTTATAATGGCACAAAAACCAAGCATACCAAAAGGAACACGCGATTTTTCACCAACAGAAGTTGCTAAACGTAATTACATATTTTTTACCATAAAACAAGTTTTTGAAACCTACGGATTTCAACCAATTGAAACGCCATCTTTTGAAAATTCTTCAACATTAATGGGAAAATATGGTGAAGAAGGAGATCGATTAATCTTTAAAATATTAAATTCTGGTGATTATTTAAAAAAGGTTGATGAAGCTCTTTTAGTTTCAAAAAATAGTTTGCAAACTACTTCAAAAATTTCAGAAAAAGCATTGCGTTACGATTTAACTGTTCCGTTTGCACGGTATGTGGTGCAACATCAAAATGATATTGTATTTCCTTTTAAACGGTATCAAATGCAACCTGTTTGGCGTGCCGATAGACCACAAAAAGGTCGTTTTCGTGAATTTTATCAATGTGATGCAGATGTGGTTGGAAGCAAAAGTTTATGGCAGGAAGTGGAGTTTGTTCAATTGTACGATGCTGTTTTTAGCAAGTTAAAGTTAATTGGCACGACTATTAAATTGAATAACCGAAAAATTTTATCTGGTATTGCTGAAATTATTGGTGAAAAAGATAAATTAATAGATTTTACAATTGCTTTAGATAAGTTAGATAAAATTGGCGAGGAAGGTGTAGCTAAAGAAATGCTAGCAAAAGGAATTTCAGAAAACGCTATTAAAAAAGTAAAACCACTATTTAGTTTTAAAGGAAGTAATCAAGAAAAATTAAATCAATTACAAGAATTATTGGCAAATTCAGTTGAAGGAACACAAGGAGTTCATGATTTAAGATTTGTAGTAAATGCTATTGAAAACTTAGGTTTACAATCTGCTAATTTAGAGTTAGATGTAACTTTAGCACGCGGTTTAAATTATTATACTGGTGCAATTTATGAAGTTTCTGCACCTAAAAATGTAAAAATGGGTTCTATTGGTGGAGGTGGTAGATATGATGATTTAACAGGAATATTTGGATTGAAAAATGTAAGTGGTGTAGGAATTTCATTTGGGTTAGATCGTATTTATTTAGTGTTGGAAGAACTAAATCTATTTGACCAAGTGGAGCTGCCAAAACCCAAAGTTTTATTTTTGAATTTAGGAGAGCAAGAAGCTACTTATTGTATGAAAGCCTTGCTAAAATTGAGAAAGCATCAAGTAAAATCAGAATTATATCCTGATGCTTCAAAAATGAAAAAGCAATTAAATTATGCAAATAGAAGAGCAATTCAATTTGTTGTAATTGTTGGAACTAGTGAAATGGAAAATAAAAAGTTCACTTTAAAAAATATGCAAAGCGGTGAACAACAAACGTGCAACCTGCAAGAATTAGTAGATATTACTACTTCACTTTAAATAATATTGTAAATTTGCACTCTAATTAAATAATTATGTTTGAAGGTAAAAAAGGTATGGTAAACAGCATAGATGATATTGGAGATAATCATGTTGGGTCTTCAGCAAAAACACCTTTAAGAGATGATGCTTTTGTTTTATCAGATGAAGAAAAAATGGAGAGAATTCAAAAAAGTGTTAAAGAAATATTAGACACTTTAGGCATGGATTTAACTGATGATAGTTTAAAAGGAACGCCGAAAAGAGTTGCAAAAGCTTATGTAAAAGAACTTTTTGGAGGATTAAATCCCGCAAATAAACCAAGATTGTCAACATTTGATAATAATTATAAATATGGCGAAATGTTGGTTGAAAAAAATATTGTGGTGTATTCTACTTGTGAGCATCATTTATTACCAATTGTTGGTCGAGCTCATGTTGCTTATATATCTAACGGTCAAGTAATTGGTTTATCTAAAATGAACCGAATTGTTGATTATTATGCTCGTCGTCCACAAGTGCAGGAACGCTTAACAATGCAAGTAGTTCAGGCATTACAAGAAGCAATGGGAACTAAAGATGTAGCTTGTGTAATTGATGCAAAACATTTATGTGTAAACTCTCGTGGAATTCGTGATATTGAAAGTAGCACGGTTACTTCAGAATTTGGAGGTAGATTTAAAGAAAAGGAAGTTAGGAGAGAATTTTTAGACTATATTAAAATGGATACGGACTTTGAATAGTTTACATAAAAATAAATCATAAAAAAGCACTCATTTGAGTGCTTTTTTTATTAAATAGTCGAACCTATTTTATTACAAGAAGATAGTTTTAATAGTGTTTTCAGTTGTTTTTATTACCAAAATAGGGTTCAAAAAAGACCAGTTTTTAGTATCTTGGTGCATAAAACCTTGTCAAATGCGTTCACATAAAATCGATACAAATCAATATAATTTTTTAGGAAATACGCTA
>NZ_JAKIUR010000077.1 GCF_021647475.1 Lutibacter sp. | reverse complement strand
ACCTATTTCTTCTGAAGTTGATAGTATTTCTAACTTCTGGTCTAAGGTCCATTTCTTATATTTCATATCTCAAATGTATTAGTTTGAAATTTAAAATATCACTCCGACTTTATTGGGGGCTAAACTAAGTGTAATAAAAGAAATACCAGTAATATAAAAAAATCGTAATTGGTAATTTTCAAGATTAGAAAATGAGTTAGTCATTGATTTTCTACCAATTAAAATAATACGAATAGCCAAAAATGTATATAAAATTATTTGTATAAGGTGAATTATTCTTCCAAAATCATAAATAAAATCCAATGCCTTAGAAGTTTCAGTTGTTAATGGAGTTCCATAAACGTTATTATTTATATAAGTTTGAAAATCTTGTTGATTTGATGAAAATGATACTATTAACATTAGTAAGCCAATTACAATAGATGGAATAAAATGATAAATCCATTTTGCTTTACTAATTTTAAAATTGAAAGCACTAAAAAGATATAGATAATAAGAAGGGTAAAATGCTAAAAGTGCGGTTAAAAAAATAAAATCATAATAATGAACAATTTTATAAAAATTGAAAAACGCTAGAAAATTACCGAAAAAAACTAAAAAGCTAATTAAAAAAAAGATGCTTAGCAATAATCTGTTCTTAAGTTTTTTTGTGGAAAGGGCTAATAAGAAAATAGCTCCAAATGCAGTTACAAAGAGTACTAATAATAATGCAGTTAATTTAATCAATGTTTTAAAATTTACAAATTAAAATTAGATTAAATTATTCAAATTTAAAATGATAATTATCAAGTTTTGTTAAACCAAAAATAAAAAATAAATTCGTTTAAACTTTATGTAACTTTGCACTTTAATTAGAAAAATAAATGCCACAACATTCTAAAAATAAGTTAGCCCAATTAGTGGTAAAAAATTGTGAAAAATTTAAAATTGAAACTATTGTTATTTCTCCAGGTTCAAGAAACGCACCTTTAATTATTGAATTTTTAACTTCCAAAAAAGTAAAAGCATTATCTGTTGTTGATGAGCGTAGTGCTGCCTTTTTTGCATTAGGAATAGCACAACAAACTAAAAAACCAGTTGCTTTATTATGCACTTCGGGTTCAGCATTATTAAATTATTATCCAGCAATTGCAGAGGCATTTTATAGTAATATACCTTTAGTTGTAATTTCAGCCGATAGACCGTTACATTTAATTGATATTGGTGATGGTCAAACTATTAGACAAGAAAACGTTTTTAAAAATCATATTTTATATAGTGCAAATTTAGGCTATAATAATGATAAATTAATTTGTAAAAAAGCGTTGGAAATGGCCATAAATAAAAGTGGCCCTGTTCATATTAATGTACCATTTGATGAACCTTTGTATGAAGTTGAGGATGAAATTATAAATGAAATCAACACCATTTCAGAAAAAAAAGAATTGCCTAAAAGTTTATTAAATGAAGCTCCGTTAGTGGTTGATGAGCTTCAAAAATATGCAGATGTTTGGAATACTTCCACAAAAAAAATGGTAATTGTTGGAGCTTATTATCCTGATGAATTGTTGCAAATACAACTAGAACATTTAGTGAAAGATCCTTCTGTATTAGTGCTTATTGAAAATACAGCAAATGTTGGACATCCAAAGTTCATCAATAGTATTGATAAATTAATTTTTCCTTTAGAAGAATACGAGTTGTCTAAATTTCAACCTGAAATTTTACTGACACTTGGGGGATTAATTGTCTCTAAAAAAATTAAGCAACAGTTAAGAAAATATCAACCAAAACATCATTGGCATATAAATGCAAAAACTTCTTTAAATACTTTTCTATGTTTAGAGCATCATTTTAAAATATCTGCTACTTTGTTTTTTAGTCAGTTTTTCTTTTTAACTAAATCTAAAGAAAGTAATTACCAACAATTTTGGTTACATAAAAAGGAAATTCGTTTAAAAAATCATCAAAAATTTATTAATACTTGTAAATTTTCAGATTTAAAAACTTTTAGTCAAATATTGCCAAGTATTCCAGATAATTTTCAGTTACAACTTAGCAATAGTTCTGTAATTAGATACTCACAATTATTTGATATTAATAAAACATTAGCTGTTTTTTGTAATCGTGGTACCAGTGGTATTGACGGAGCCACAAGTACTGCTGTTGGAGCGGCATTTGCTAGTAAGAAGGATACCGTTTTTATAACAGGCGATATCAGCTTTTTTTACGATAGTAATGCACTTTGGAATAATTATATTCCTGCCAATTTTAGAATTATATTAATTAATAATAAAGGAGGAGGAATTTTTAAATTTATTCCGGGACCTAATTCAACAAATGCACTACATTATTTTGATACTCCACATAATTTAACTGCTAAACATTTATGTGAAATGTTTAATTTTGAGTATCAGTTAGCAAAATCAGAAGAAGAAGTTTCTGTAAATTTGGCTTCTTTTTATAATCAATCTAAAAAACCAAAATTATTGGAAATTCAAACTCCAACAGAGGTTAACGATAAAATTTTAAAAGCATATTTTAAGAATTTAAAAATATAATAATGGAATTAAAAATAGGAGATAAGGTAGATTTAATTGTGGTAAGGAATACTGGTATTGGTTTTACCGTTTTAATTAATGAAGAATTTGAAGGCTTATTATATAAAAATGAATTATATCAAAAAATTGAAGAAGGACAAAAATTAGTTGGATATATTAAAAAAATTCGTGAAGATGGTAAGTTAGATGTTAGTTTACAAGCAGTTGGTTTTAAGCAAACTATTGTTAAAAATGAAATTATTATTCTGGATGCTTTAAAACAAAAGGAAGGATTTTTACCATTAAATGATAAAAGCAAACCTGATGATATAAAATATCAATTAGGAATGAGCAAAAAAGCTTTTAAAAATGCAATTGGAGGTTTATTTAAACAAAAATTGATAACTATTTCAGAAGAAGGAATCACATTGTTTAGTAAAGATTAGATTTTATGCTATCCAAAAAAATTATAATACCTATTCCAACTTATGGATTTGATCCCTCTGAAGTTGCAATTCCTTGGAAATTATTTTCAGAAAGTAATATAGATGTTGTTTTTGCCACTCCAAAAGGGAAAAAAGCTTCAGCAGATAAAATAATGCTTAATGGAAAAGGTTTAGGAATTTGGAAGCCATTATTAATGGCTAGAAAAGATGCTGTTAAAGCCTACTTTGAAATGGAACAATCAGAAGCCTTTTGTCAACCTTTAAAATATAAAGATATTAAAGAAGTTAATTTTGACGCTATTTTTTTACCTGGTGGACATGATAAAGGAGTTAAAGAATATATAGAGTCAGAGGTATTACAACATTTAGCAGTAGATTTTTTTAAGGCTAATAAACCTGTTGGTGCAATTTGTCACGGAGTAGTTTTGCTGGCAAGAAGTATTAATCATAAAACTAAAAAATCAGTGCTGCATAATTATAAAACTACAGCCCTTTTAAAATCACAAGAATTATTAGCCTATAATCTTACAAAAATTAATCTTAAAAAATATTACCTCACCTATCCTGGATTTACAGTGGAAGATGAGGTAAAATCAGTTTTATCGGACAGTAAAAATTTTATAAAAGGAAGTATTCCTTTGTTAAGAGATAAACAAAATAATTTAAAAAGAGGCTTTATTGTAAAAGATAAAAATTACTTATCTGCACGTTGGCCAGGAGATGTATATCGCTTTTCAAACGAGTTTATTAAAATGATAAATTCTTAATTTTCGATAGTAAAGCGTTGTAAATTAATTGATTATTTAATTTTTAATTCCTCTTTTATAGTTTTATTTAAACCTTTTTTATTCACTAAAACTGAAATTGTTTTTAATTTAAAATAAGGTTTGCTCATATAAACATAACCACCATTACCAATTCTGTCTCCAGTAGTTCCCCAAGAATTTTTTATTTTATAATATTCATTATTATTTTGATCTTTTACCATGCCAACAATTTGCATTAAATGGTCGTCAGTAGTATCATAATTTTCAAATTCTTGTTGTCTATATTCTGGAGTAATCTCTTTTTCAGTAACAATATAAGTCATAGCTTTTTTATCATCATCCAATTTTTTTGGTTCTATGGCAACTCCATATTTTTGTGAAAAAGTTTTTTCGGAAACATCACAATCAATGGCTAAGGTGTAACCGTTTTTTAATGCATTATCAACAGTGGTAACTAATTCATTTAAAGGTAGATTATAAAAACTTCCATTTGCAAAATTATCAGGAATGTTTAAAATGAATTTAGTGTAAAAAGGTTGCTGCATAAAAGAAGTTAATGTCACATAATCATCAGGATTAATATGTGTCATTTTTAAAAAGGTTTTTGGAGTATAATAAACACCATCATACATAAATTTTTCAGGTATTTTTCCAATAGTAACGTTTAATATAGAATCTACTTCTTTTTTCCAATTAGGATGTTTAGAATGCTTGTCATTTTTAATATAAGCGTCTAATACTTTTTTTAATTCAGGTACAATTTTAGAGTGGTTATAATTGGTTTCTCCATTCACTAAACCAGAAAACGCACTTTGAGGTACTAATCCATATATTCTAATAGAATTTAGGACATCATGAGCTAATCCGCCTTCACCAAACTGAGTTTTTCCTTGTCGCATTACGTAATCCCAAGCTTTAATTGGGTAGGTATTTCTAACGGTGTACATTTCAGAAATATCAATATTTTTTCCAATATTTTTATAAATTTCAGATTCAATAAATGAAGTTGTAGAAAAGCTCCAACAAGTTCCGGTATAACCTTGACTTTTTACATTTGAGGCTTCAATATCAATTACAGGTGTAAATACATATTTTTGTGCAGTTGGTAATCTTACGTTTATTACAGTGCCTTCTTGGGCAAAAAATAGTTGAGTTATTGCTAAAAAAGCAATTGAAAATAGTTTTCGTTTCATTGTTATTTTAATTTTTTGGGTTTTGTTCTACATATGTTCCGTCTCTTTTTTGGAGAATACGTTCAATATTTTGATAATATCCATCAGCATTTGGATCGTTTTCAGGTAATTTCATATATCCGTTTTTATAATATTTTAAAGCTTGTTTTAGTTTGCCGCCAGTTTCATAATATCTACCAATATAATAATCGCCAATAGGAGAATCTTTATATAATTTGTTAATCATTTCTCCGAAATCTTTTAAATAATCACCATTTTCTTTATCTAAAATAATGGGTTCAATGGCAAAAATATCTTGTTCTCGAATTTTTAAATTACTTCCAAATAAGTATTCAATATCTACATATTTGTTTTCTAAATAGGCAATGGCATCGGCAGGAGACAAATCTTTTATATTTTTATTGAATTCTTCTTTTGAAATTGCCGCGTAAATTTCAAAAATAAAAGCTAAAGCATTTGGAATGGATTCTCCAATAGAAGCTGTTTTAGTACTATTATCAAAATAATTGTATTTGTAAACAAACTTTGCGTTATCAATATTTTTAAGAATTAAATTGGTGTTTTTTATGTTTTTTTGCCTTTTAGCTGAATTATAATTTCCATTGCTCACATAATAATATCTATTTTCATCTTTTAAGGCTTCTGCTTTTTGTTGCAACATAGATGGCATATCCATGGCGTAGTATGGATTTATATTAATAAAAGCGTTAAAAGTAGGGTAGTCTTCAACTAAAAAGTAATTAATAAAATTAGCTGTTAATGTGTTTCCTACAATGGTTTTAAAAGGTGATATTCTATAATTTTCTTCAAAATAATCAATCAGTTCACTTTTAATAAATCGATAAAAAGCTTCTCCTTCAGTTGTTGGAAAACTGTTTTCTTTTTGATAGGAACAATCTTTATAACGTTCACCATATTGGTTTTGATTAATGCCTACAATAATTTGTTCTGGAGCTTTATCTTTTTTTGCAAATAAAATAGAATTTCCTACATAAACATCAAATAAATATTCAGCATCTAAAACAATAGTTAGTGGGTAAACCTTTGTGGAGTCGATTTGATAGCTAGAAGGAATATAAATTTTTAAAGTTCGTTCATTTTCCAATTCTTTTGATTCAAATTTTTTAAGGTGAATGTTTTGTGAATAGTTATAATTTGAAATGAAGATAATGAGCAGCATGAAAATGCTTTTTAGTGAGGTAGATTTCATAGGCTAAAATTAAATAGTTTTTTTATAATATTGAATATTGTAAAAAAGAAAAGTACAATTTTTTTACAAAAAATTGTACTTTTTACTATTTTAAATATTTTTTTCTAGTTATTATTACAATATGAAAATAATTATTCTAAATCAAATCTATCAAGATTCATAATTTTTATCCAAGCTTTTACAAAGTCTTGTAAAAATTTATCTTGAGAATCCTTATAACTATATACTTCTGCTACAGCACGTAACTCTGAATTTGAACCAAAAATTATATCTGCACGTGTGGCCAACCATTTTCGATTTCCTGTAGCACGATCTACACCTTCAAAAATTTCTTCAGTTTCATCAATTGCTTTCCAAGCTGTACTTAAATCAAGTAAATTTAAAAAGAAATCATTGGTTAATGTTTCAGGATTTTTTGTAAAAACCCCATATCTTGAATTATCAAAATTGGTATTTAACATTCTCATACCTCCAACAAGTACAGTCATTTCAGGAATGGTTAAGGTTAAAAGTTGTGCTTTATCAATTAGCATATCTTCTGTTCTTAAGGTACAGGTTGAGTTTTTATAATTACGAAATCCATCCGCTTTTGGTTCAAGAACCTCAAATGATTCTATATCAGTTTGTTCTATGGTTGCGTCTGTTCTTCCTGGAGTAAAAGGGACAGTAATATTGTAACCAGCATCTTTAGCAGCTCTTTCAATAGCTGCACACCCACCAAGCACAATCAAGTCTGCCAATGATACTCGTTTATTATCATTAACACCATTAAACTTTTTTTGAATAGTTTCTAATGTTTTTAAAACTTTTTTTAATTGAATTGGATTATTTACTTCCCAATTATTTTGAGGAGCAAATCGAATTCTAGCTCCATTTGCACCGCCACGCTTATCTGAACCACGAAATGTAGATGCGGAAGCCCAAGCAGTTGATACTAATTGTGAGATGGATAAACCTGAACCTAAAATCTGTTCTTTTAAAATAGAAATATCCATATCATTAACTAAATTATGATTGGCTACTGGAACTGGATCTTGCCAAATTAATTTTTCTTGAGGAACTTCTGAGCCTAAATAGCGAGAAATAGGTCCCATATCACGGTGAGTTAATTTAAACCAAGCTCTTGCAAACACATCAGCAAATTCATCAGGATTTTCATAAAAACGTCTTGAAATTGGTTTATAAATAGGATCCATTCTTAACGCTAAGTCAGATGTCATCATCATAGGAGCGTGTCGTTTTGATGAATCATGTGCATCTGGAACGGCAGTAGCTGCATCTGTTCCAACTGCTACCCATTGCCACGCACCAGCAGGACTTTTTTCCAAATTCCACTCATAACCAAATAAGGTTTCAAAATAACTGTTATCCCATTGTATTGGAGTGGGAGTCCAGGCACCTTCAATCCCGCTGCTAATTGTATCTACACCTTTACCAGTACCAAAACTATTTTCCCATCCAAGTCCTTGGTCTTCAATACATGCAGCTTCTGGTTCCCTACCCACGTGTGCTGTGTCACCAGCCCCGTGACTTTTACCAAAAGTATGTCCTCCTGCAATAAGAGCCACAGTTTCTTCGTCATTCATTGCCATACGTGCAAAAGTTTCACGTATATCTTTACCTGAAGCAATTACATTTGGTTCTCCATTAGGTCCTTCAGGATTAACATAAATTAAACCCATTTGAACTGCCGCTAATGGATTTTCTAAATCTCGTTCATCTGTGTAGCGTTTATCTCCAAGCCATTCAGTTTCTGCACCCCAATAAACATCTTGCTCAGGTTCCCAAATATCCTCACGGCCTCCTGCAAATCCAAATGTTTTTAACCCCATTGATTCTAAAGCACAGTTTCCAGCAAAAATCATTAAATCTGCCCAAGATATTTTTTTACCATATTTTTGTTTAATAGGCCAAAGTAACCTACGAGCTTTATCAAGGTTTATGTTGTCTGGCCAGCTATTTACGGGTGCAAAACGTTGATTTCCAGTTGATGCACCACCACGACCATCTGAAACTCGATAAGTTCCTGCACTGTGCCAAGCCATACGGATAAATAAAGGGCCATAATGGCCATAATCTGCTGGCCACCATTCCTGTGAATTAACCATTAATTCGTTAATATCTTTTTTCACTTTATCTAAGTCTAAACTTTTGAATGCTTCAGCATAGTTAAATTCTTTTTCCATTGGGTTAGATAAAGAAGAATGCTGACGAAGAATGTTTAAATTTAGTCGATTAGGCCACCAATCTTTGTTGGTAGCTTGTTTTTGATTTGTTTGCCCATTATGATAAGGGCATTTACTTTCGTTTGAATTACTCATAATTATTTTATTTTTTGTTTAACCCAAATTTACATAAGAAACATTTATTACGTAATTAAAAACAATAGATATTATTTATTTACATATAGATATCAATCAAAATATTTAATTTAATTTAATCAAAGTTGTAATATTTATATTGCAAGTCTAAAGGAATTTATTTCAACATCTTATTTTTACTAATTACTAATTACTAATTACTAATTTATATTGATGTGACTATGTAACAGGTTTAGGGTAACGGATGTTATGTTAGATTACGGGTACTCAGCTATTTTTTAAAAGAATCCAATTTTTTTACTTGTAGTGTAAAAGCCTAATTAATGCTGTAATTTTTGTATGGCAGCTTCAGCACAGCGTTCCCCATCCATCGCAGCAGAAACAATACCCCCAGCGTAACCACCACCTTCACCACAAGGGAAAAGCCCTTCAATTTCAGGATGTTCTAAATTATCTTTTCTTGGGATATTAATAGGCGAAGAAGTTCTAGATTCTACGCCAACAACATTGGCTTCTTGTGTATAAAATCCATTCATTTTTTGTCCGAATGCTTTAAAACCTTTTCGTAATCTTCCTCCAATAATTTTAGGTAATAGCGAATGCA
>NZ_JAKIUR010000015.1 GCF_021647475.1 Lutibacter sp. | reverse complement strand
AATCAACAAGCTACGTCATTGCGATGAATGAAGCAAAGCGAAATGAGGAAGCAATCTCATTTTTATGAAAAGATTACTTCAAATTATGGCACTACATTTATAATTTTCGCAATGAAATTTTGATTTTTAGTTATTTAAAGTAAATCCTTAGGTCGAACTCAGGTTAATACTATTTTAAAGCTATAATTTCTTTTACATAATTTTAGTGCTATAAAAAAAAGAACAATTCATATTTTTAATAGAAAATAATATGTAATTTTATAAGATAATTCTTTGATTGCTAAATGAATTACTCTAACAATGGAAACTAATACTCCTATTCAAAAAAAAGATACACCTAAGTTTAAATCTAACAAAAATCTTCATTTTAATGAACTATTTGATCTTGCCGGTGATGCTATTTTTTTAGCCGATATTGAATCGGGAAATATTGTTGATTGTAACCGGTTAGCTTGTGAAAATCTAGGATATTGTAAAAAAGAATTATTGGCTTTAACAGTTGGAGATTTGGATGCTACTTATGTTTCTCTTGAAGATGAACAAAAATTATGGAATAGTTTAAAGCCTAATAAACCAATAACTATTGAAGGGAAACATAAACGTAAAGATGGAAGCACTTTTCCAGTTGAGATTAGAGTTTCCATATTAGAAAATAATGGTAAAAAAGAAGTTTTGGGTATTGCTAGAGATATTACGGAATTTAAAAAAGTAAATGATAAACTTATTGAAAGTGAAGAAAAATACAAAGCTTTATACGAAAATGCTCCTTTATCTTATCAATCATTAAACGAGAATGGTAATTTTATTGATTTTAATCCTGCTTGGTTAAATACTTTAGGATATAAACGCGAAGAAGTTTTAGGTAATTGGTTTGGAGATTTTTTACACCCAGATTATGTAGATTATTTTAGAAAAAACTTTTCTGAATTTAAAAAAAAAGGATACGTACATAACATCCCATTTAAAATTCGGCATAAAAATGGAAAGTATTTAACTATTTCATTCGAAGGGTGCATTGGCTATAATCCTGATGGTAGCTTTAAACAAACCTATTGCACTTTTAAAGATGTTACCGAAGAAACTAAAGCAAAAGAAGAGTTAGTAAAAGCCAAAGAACAAGCTGAAGAAAGCAACAGATTAAAATCGGAATTTTTACACAATATGAGCCACGAAATTAGAACTCCAATGAATGGAATTTTAGGTTTTTCAGAATTGTTAGGAGATCCAAATTTATCACTTGAAAAACAACAACATTTTATCAAAATTATTCAAAATAGCGGTAAATTATTACTTAGAATTATTGATGATATTTTAGAAATTTCAAGATTAGGAACTAAACAAGTAAAAGTAATAAACGAAAAAGTGTGCTTAAATGATTTAATGGTTGAATTGTTTTCAATATTTGATGCAAAAGCAAAAGAAAATAAAACCCCACTATATTTAAAAACTCCGCTATCGGATGAAGATAGCAGTATTGAAACTGATAGTGCCAAATTGCATAAAATTATTAGTAACCTCCTTGAAAATGCACTAAAATACACCAATAAAGGATTTATAGAACTTGGTTATTATTTAGAAAAAAACAATCTTAAAATCTATGTAAAAGATACAGGAATAGGAATTTTACCATCTAAATTAAATGTTATTTTTGATCGTTTTACACAAGCTAATGAACACCCGTTAAACAGTAATGCTTCTGGTTTAGGATTAGGGCTTTCTATTGCAAAAGAAAATGCAGAGTTATTAGGAGGAATCTTAAAAGTGACCTCTGAAGTTATGAAAGGATCAGAATTTGTATTAACCTTACCGTTTAAAGACTCATCAAAAAAAACTAAAAAAGAAATTAATAAAAATAAATGCAAAGTCTTAATTGTAGAAGATGAAGAAGTAAATGTATTATATCTTGAAACTATAATTCATGATTTTGAAGATTGCAATATCGTTCATGCTAAAAATGGAAAAGAAGCTGTTGAAATAGTGCAACAAGATAAAAATGAAACCATCACCTTGATTTTAATGGATTTAAAAATGCCAGTTATGAATGGTTTTGAGGCAACTAAAAAAATAAAAAAAATACATCCAAACGCCATTGTAATTGCACAAACCGCTTATTCAACTTCAAATGAAAAGAAAAAAGCGTTAGAAAGTGGATGTACAGATTTTATTTCAAAACCTTTACATAAAGAGAGAATAAAGGAAATATTAAAAAAATACTTAAATTAACGAGCTTTTTTATTTCTATTTAAAAACCAAACAAGTGGAATTTGGGCTTTCTACGCTACTAAAAAAAGTTAATTTCCCTGTTTCTTTATTTACTTTAAAAACACTAATATTATTACTTATTTTATTGGCAACCAATAAAAAATTTCCATTTGGAGCAATTGTAAAATTACGAGGCCAATTCCCGAAAGTAGCAATAGATTGTATTTTTTGAAGCATTCCAGTATTTGTATCTATTTTAAAAACAGCAATACTATTTTCTCCTCTGTTTGAACTATATAAAAATTGTCCATTTTTAGATAAACAAATTTCAGCTCCAGAATTTTTTCCAGTATATTTTTTGTTTCTAGTGCTTATGTTTTGAATACTACCGTAGGAATTAGTTTCTTTTTTAAGAACCGCTATAGAAGAACTCAACTCGTTCATAACATAAATAAACGTTTCGTTTTTTGAAATCACAAAATGCCGAGGACCCGCGTTGTTTTTTATGGCATAAGTTTTATCTAATAAAAAATGCTCCTTATTTTGAGTATCCATTTTATAATTTACCAAAAAATTCCTACCCAAATCAGCAATTAACAAATTGTTTTTAAAAAATTTAGCAAAATGGGGATGTGCTTTTTTAGAAGCAATATTATGATCAATTACTTGAAAAGCTTTTTTGATTTTACCATTTTTTTTGATTTTGTGAATTGATATATTTCCACCTGTATAGTTTGCAATAGCAGCTAAGTTATTAGCTGAGTTTGTTTCAATATAACAAGGATTTGCACCATTAGTACTTACTTTATTGATGAATTTAAGTAAACCGTTTTTAGTAACTTCATAAGCATTTACATAACCACTTTTGTTTTTATCAAAATCAGCTACTTCACTAACCGCATATAAGTATTTTTTGTTTGATGAAAAAGTTAAATAGGACGGGTTTTTAACTTCTGCTGCCAATTGTTTATTAGTTAAAAAACCTGTAACTACATTAAAATCATGATAATAAATTCCTTCGCTTTCACCATTGGTATAAGTCCCCACATATAACTTTATATTTTGAGACATTAAGGTTGAACTTAAGAAAAGTAATAGTATAGAAAATTTCATAAAATAAATTTTTAATGTTAATTATTTAGCCAAAATACCTCGTTTATTAAGCACTGAAATTTGTCGTAAATTTCCTTCTTTAATAGTTCCTTTTTCAAAAACATATTTTTTTTCAAACATGTTATTCCCTTCAAAAAAAGTAATATCAAAAAAATTAGTTAGCTTTAAAACTTCATTTTGAATTAATTCAATTTTAGCGAAAGAATTGGCTGGTAATTTTTCAATTTTATGTCTTAATACAGCAGTTTTAATTCCTCTATCTTCATTATAACCTTTAGACACAATCAAAATCATTTCCAAGTCAACCTCTTTTGTGTTAATTATATAAGCATTCCAATCTTCACATTTAAATACTTCGTTGTATTCTTTTGCAACAGCAACATAAACATTAGAAACTTCAGGTATTTGAATATCTTTTTTCATTTTTCAGTTCCATTCATTTTTCAGTATGGCAAAAATTACATCATCTTTCCATACTCCATTAATTAATAAACTTTCTTTAAAATGAGCTTCTTTCCTAAAACCTAACCGTTCAAAAAGTTTAATAGAATTTTTGTTATCTGGATCAATAGATGCGGTAATTCTATGTTTATTAAATGTATCAAACAAATAAGTAATTATTCCTTTTAATGCTTCCGTTGCAAATCCTTTTCTCTGCTGAATTTTAGCTACAGTAATTCCTAATTCAACTTGTTTTTTATCAGCATCTAAAAAATGTACACCAATATCTCCAATAATTTGATTAGAATTTTTATCAATAATGACCAGCTGAAACCAAGAATCTACAACATTAAATTCGGAAGTAGTTTTATTAATATACTCATAAGCATCCTCTAATTTTTCAGGAATCCAACCTTGAAATTTGTTTGTAATAGCATCACTTCTATAATCAAATAATGCTGAGGCATCCTTGCTTTCAAGTGGTTTTAAATGAAGGCGTTCCGTTTCAATTGTGATTTTTACCATTATCAATATTGATTTATTACCGCATTTGAAAATTCAGAAAATCTTACACAAATAAGAAAATGAATTACATTAAGAATAAAACTTTTTAAGGATTGGTTATTCTTACAAAACAGATTTAAATTGTTCTAAAAAGCGAATATCGTTTTCATAAAACATTCTAATATCTGGAATTTGATAAAGCAGCATGGCAATTCGTTCAATTCCCATTCCAAAAGCATATCCTGAATATTTTTCAGAATCAATATTAGCGTTTTTAAGCACATTTGGATCTACCATTCCGCATCCCATAATTTCTAACCAACCTGTACCTTTGGTAATTTTATAATCAACTTCAGTTTCTAATCCCCAATAAATATCAACCTCAGCACTTGGTTCTGTAAATGGAAAATACGAAGGACGCAATCTAATTTTAGATTTACCAAACATTTCTTTAGTGAAGTATAACAGTGTTTGTTTTAAATCAGCAAAAGAAACATCAGTATCAATATACAATCCTTCCACTTGATGAAAAATACAGTGAGAACGTGCCGATATATCTTCGTTTCTAAAAACTCTACCTGGAGAAATAGTTCTAATTGGTGGTTTATGACTCTCCATATAACGAACCTGAACAGAAGAAGTATGCGTTCTTAATAAAATATCAGGATCTTTTTCAATAAAAAAAGTATCCTGCATATCTCTAGCAGGGTGATATTCTGGCAAATTTAAAGCGGTAAAATTATGCCAATCATCTTCAATTTCAGGACCTTCCGAAACATTAAAACCAACTCTAGAAAAAACATCAATTATTTTATTTTTAACAATAGAAATTGGATGTCTAGCACCTAATTCAATTGGTTCTTCAGGTTTTGTTAAATCGCCATAAATTCCTTTTAATTCTTGATTATTTTCAAGAGATTCTTTAAGTTGATTTACTTTTTCTTGAGCGTTATTTTTTAAAGAGTTTAAAACTTGTCCAAATTCTTTTCTATCAGCAGTAGCTACATTTTTAAATTCAGCAAACAAATCGTTTAAAATTCCTTTTTTTCCTAAAAACTTAATTCTAAAAGTTTCTATTTCTTCTGAAGTCGTCGCATTAAATGCAGAAACTTCTGCAAGAAATTCTTTAACTTTATCTATCATCTTCCATAAAAATTAGATTGCAAATTTAAACAATTTTATTGGGTTTTTATTCATTGAACAAGGTGTTTGAAAAGGATAAAAAAAATTAAATATTTAAGAAAAGACGAAAACGTTTTCGTCATAGTAAAAAAAACAACTGTTTTTAATCAGTTTTCTTTAGTTTTATTACATTATTAATTATATTTGAGTAATAATTTAACAAACCTTTAAAAAATCTAAACCTAAATTATGAAATCTAAAATAGATGCGTTCATGAACTTGGTGAAAAAGAGTAATCCAAATGAACCAGAATTTTTACAAGCTGTACAAGAAGTTGCAGAAACTGTTATTCCTTTTATTGAAAAAAAACCTCAATATAAAGACAAAAAATTACTCGAAAGAATGGTTGAGCCTGAAAGAACCATCATTTTTAGAATTCCATGGGTAGATGACAAAGGAGAAACCCAAGTAAACCGAGGCTTTAGAATTGAATTTAACTCTGCAATAGGACCTTATAAAGGAGGCTTGCGTTTTCATCCATCAGTAAATTTAAGTATTTTAAAATTTTTAGGGTTTGAACAAACCTTTAAAAACTCATTAACTACTTTACCAATGGGAGGTGCAAAAGGTGGTTCTGATTTTAACCCTAAAGGAAAATCAGATAATGAAGTTATGAAGTTCTCACAATCATTTATGTCCGAATTATTTAGGCATATTGGCCCCGATACTGATGTTCCTGCTGGAGATATTGGTGTTGGCGGACGTGAAATTGGCTATTTATATGGGCAATATAAACGATTAAAAAATGAATTTAGTGGGGTTTTAACAGGTAAAGGAATGGCTTTTGGCGGCTCACTAATTAGACCAGAAGCCACAGGTTATGGCGATGTATATTTTGCAAAAAACATGTTAGAAACCAAAGGAGAAAGTTTTAAAGGCAAAACAGTTGTAATTTCTGGATCTGGAAATGTAGCACAATATGCCTGTGAAAAAGCAACCCAATTAGGTGGTAAAGTAGTTACCTTATCCGATTCTTCAGGTTATATTTATGATAAAGATGGTATTGATGCCGATAAATTAGCTTTTATTTTAGATTTAAAAAATGTAAAACGGGGTAGAATAAATGAATATGTTAAAAAATATACATCCGCTAAATTTTTTAAAGGTGAAAAACCTTGGAGTGTAAAATGTGATATAGCCTTACCTTGTGCAACCCAAAATGAATTAGACGGATCTGCAGCAAAAAAATTAGTTGCAAATGGCGTAATTTGTGTTGCTGAAGGAGCAAATATGCCAACTACACCTGAAGGAATTCATATATTTCAATCTAATAAAATATTATTTTCACCCGGTAAAGCATCAAATGCTGGTGGCGTTTCTGTTTCCGGTTTAGAAATGAGTCAAAATTCAATGCGGTTTAATTGGACTACTGAAGAAGTAGATAACAAACTTCATGAAATTATGAAAAACATACATGAATCTTGCGTTAAATATGGTAAAAATAGTGATGGCTATGTTGATTATGTAAAAGGAGCAAATATTGCTGGTTTTGTTAAAGTTGCTGATGCAATGCTTGCACAAGGAATTGTTTAAGAACAAACTAATTTTATAATTTTAAAAAGGTTGCTAATTAGCAACCTTTTTTTTGGTTAAAAGCATAAAAACACATTAAATTAGGGGGAAATTTAAAATAAGGAAATCCTTTAGTATGGATAATAAAATAAATAACCGATTACCCGATTTAAAAACCTATAAATTTGAAGATGTTGCTTTTAATAGGTTAATGCAAAATCGAATAAATAACATCTTAATTGTTTGTTCCAATTATGACTATTATATGTTGGAAGAAGATGGTAGAATTGATGAACGCATTTTTAACGAATATACCGACTTAAATTTACGCTATCCACCTAGTTTTACCCACGCCAACTCAGCCAGAAGAGCTATAAAAATGATGGAAGCCAATAAATTTGATTTAGTTATAACTTGGTTAGATATTGGCAATTATAAAGCTTTTGAGACTTCCAAACAAATAAAAGATGCATTTCCAGAAGTACCAATAGCAGCGTTAAGTTTATACTCTTCAGAATTAAGAAAAAAATTAAAAAGTGGAAATACAGGTATTATAGATTTTGTTTTCCATTGGAATGGTAATGTCGATATTTTTTTGGCAATTATAAAACTAACTGAAGACAGAATGAACGCTAAATACGATATCAATAAAATTGGAGTAAAAGCCATTTTATTAGTGGAAGATTCTTTAAAATTTTATTCTCGGTATTTGCCAATTATTTACAAAATTTTAATGAAACAAACTCGTTCACTTATGTCTGAAGGCTTAAATGAACACAGAAGAATGATGTTAATGCGTGGTCGTCCTAAAATATTATTGGCTACTGACTATGAAAATGGAATAGGTTTATTTAAAAAATATAAACACAATTTATTAGGAGTAATTTCAGATGTAAATTACTTTAAAGGAGGAAAAAGAAACCCTAAGGCTGGATTTGCCTTCCTAAAATATGTCCGCAAATTAGACCGATATTTCCCCTTTTTAATTCAATCATCTAATATTGAAAATAAAAAAACTGCACTTGAACTCAAAGGCAAATTTTTATATAAATATTCTGATACTTTAGGTACCGATATTAAAAAATACATTACTAAATATTTTTCATTTGGCGATTTTGAATTTTGGGATCCAGAGCAGAAAAAGATACTTGCAAAAGTTAAAGATTTAAATAGTTTTCAAAAAGCATTATCTATTGTTTCTCTTGAATCTATAAAATATCATGCACAAAGAAGTGAATACTCTAAATGGTTAAAATCTAGAGCATTATTTTCCTTAGCAAATTTATTTAGTAAGGTTGAATATAATGATTTTGAACATCCTGAAGAAATCAGAGATTTTTTAATTAAAGCCATAAAACTTTATCGAATTTACCAATCAAGAGGTGTTATTGCTAATTTTGATAAAAATAAATATGATGAATATCTAGGGTTTGCAAGAATAGGTGAAGGAGCCTTAGGAGGTAAAGGTCGAGGCTTGGCTTTTATTGATTCCTTTTTAAAACGTCATAAATTATTTGATAAATATAAAGATGTATTCATATCAATTCCAAGAACCGTAGTTTTAAGTACTGATATTTTTGACGAATTTATAGAGAAACATGATTTAATAAATTTTGTAGTACAATCTAACTCCGATGAAGAAATATTAAATGAATTTATTTCAAAACCGCTACCTAAATGGGTGAAAAATGATATTGAAGCATTTTTAAATGTCATTAAAAGACCTATTGCGGTAAGATCATCAAGCGTGCTGGAAGATTCTCATTATCAACCTTTTGCTGGTGTTTTTGCCACTTACATGATTCCACATTCTAATAAGAAAAAAATGTTGAAAATGGTATGTAACGCTGTTAAATCTGTTATTGCATCTTCCTTTTATCAAAATAGTAAATCCTATTTAGAAGCAACTTCTCATACTATTGAAGAAGATAAAATGGCAGTTATTTTGCAAGAATTAACTGGAAAAGAATATGGTGATGTTTACTATCCAAATATTTCAGGAGTGGCTCGTTCCATCAATTTTTATCCAATTGGCAACGAAAAACCAAATGAGGGAATTGCTAATATAGCTTTAGGTTTAGGTGAAATTATTGTTGGTGGCGGACAAACCTTACGTTTTTCGCCTTATCATCCTAAAAAAGTATTACAACTTTCTTCTCCTAGCTCTTCCCAAAGAGATACTCAAAAGTATTTTTATGGGCTTGATTTAAATCCAGATAGCTATAAAGTTTCGACAAATGAAGGCATTAATAAAAAGAAAATTAGCATAAGAGCTGCAAAAAATCATAATTCCTTAAAATTTGTGGCTTCAACGTATGACCTTCAAAATAATATTATTAAACCTGGAATAATGCACGATGGAATTCGTGTAATTACTTTTGATAATGTGTTAAAATATGGGACCTTTCCTTTACCAGAAATTCTACAGGAACTATTACGGATAGGACAACGAGAAATGCGAAACCCTATTGAAATTGAGTTTGCCATAAATTTAGATGTCCCAAAAGGTCAGCCTAGGATTTTTAGTTTTTTGCAAATTCGTCCAATTGTAGAAAGTATTGAAAATAAAAATGAACTTCCTAAAAATTTCAATGAAAAAGATACCATTATATACTCAAAATCTGCATTAGGTAACGGAACTTACGATCATATTAAAGATTTTGTTTACGTAAAACCTGAAACTTTTAATTCATCTAACACAAGGCAAATTGCAAGTGCCGTAGAAAAAATAAATAAAAAGTTTTTAAAAAAAGACAAACAATATATTTTAGTAGGTCCAGGCCGCTGGGGTTCTAGTGATCCTTGGTTGGGAATTCCTGTTATTTGGCCTCAAATATCTGCTGCAAAAATAATTGTAGAAGCTGGTTTGCACGATTTTAGAATTGATCCAAGCCAAGGAACACATTTCTTTCAAAATTTAACTTCTTTTAGAGTGGGTTATTTTACGATTAATCCATTTTTAAATGATGGTTTTTTTGACTTAGATTATTTAAACAACCAAAAAGCAGTATATGAAGATGAATATTTACGTCACATCACATTTAAAAACCCTTTAACAATTATTATTGAAGGAAAAGATAATAAGGCTGCAATATTTAAAGAGAATTTTAATTTAAAAGATAATACTGAGACCAAAAATGAAGATTTATTGGATGATTTACCTCCTGATGGATTTATGTAACAAAAATATCAAAATGATAAAAATCAGCCTTTTATTATGATAATAATGAATTTTTTATACTTAAATTTGCACATAATTTATCATTAAATTAATAACAAACTAATTTAATTTTTTAAAATCACAATACAATGAATGTTAATACTATAATTAACAACTTGGAAGCAAAGCATCCAGGTGAAAAAGAATACTTACAAGCAGTACATGAAGTTTTGGAATCTATTGAAGATATTTACAATGAAAATCCACAATATGAAGCTGCTAAAATAATTGAACGTTTAGTTGAGCCAGATCGAATTCTTACTTTTAGAATATCTTGGACTGATGATGAAGGTCAGGTACACGTAAATTTGGGTTATAGAGTTCATTTTAATAACGCTATCGGCCCATACAAAGGCGGTTTACGTTTACACCCTAGTGTAAATTTAAGCATCCTAAAATTCTTAGGATTTGAACAAACTTTCAAAAATGCTTTAACTACCCTACCAATGGGTGGAGCAAAAGGTGGTTCTGATTTTAATCCTAAAGGAAAATCTGATAACGAAATTATGCGTTTCTGTCAAGCATTTATGTTAGAATTATGGCGCATGATTGGCCCTAATACCGATGTGCCTGCAGGTGATATAGGAACTGGCGGTAGAGAAATTGGTTACTTATACGGAATGTATAAAAAATTACAAATGGAGAATACTGGTGTTTTAACTGGTAAAGGACTAAACTGGGGAGGAAGCTTAATTAGACCAGAAGCTACTGGTTTTGGAGCAACTTATTTTACCAAAGAAATGTTAGCGGTTAATAATGATACTTTTAAAGGAAAAACAGTTACTGTTTCAGGTTTTGGAAATGTGGCTTGGGGTGTTGCTTTAAAAATTACTGAACTTGGAGGTAAAGTAGTTACTATTTCAGGTCCTGATGGATACATTTATGATGAAAAAGGATTAGATGCTGAAAAAATTGATTATTTATTAGAACTTCGTGCTTCTAATAATGATATTGTTGCTCCTTATGCTGAAGAATTTCCAGAAGCTAAATTTATAGCAGGTAAAAAACCTTGGGAAGTTAAATGTGATATTGCTATGCCAAGTGCTATTCAAAATGAATTAAATGGCGATGATGCAAAACAACTTATAGCAAACGGTGTTAAATATGCCGCTGAAGTTTCTAATATGGGTTGTACTCCTGAAGCTATAGAAGCATTCCAAGAAGCTGGAATTCCTTTTGCTCCTGGTAAAGCTGTTAATGCTGGTGGTGTTGCTGTTTCTGGATTAGAAATGTCCCAAAACGCTATGAAATTAAACTGGAAAGCAGAAGAAGTTGATGAAAAATTACATCACATTATGTCATCTATTCATCAAGCTTGTATTAAATATGGTACTCAAAACGATGGTTATATTAACTATGTAAACGGAGCAAATATTGCTGGATTTATTAAAGTTGCCGATGCCATGTTAGATCAAGGTATTATTTAATAATTCTTCTTTTTATAAAAATTTAAAAGCGTGCTTAATAGCACGCTTTTTTTATGACATTTAGTTTGTAATTTTAAATAGATACCTTCGACTTACATTTAAATGAACCAAAAATAAAATTGCAATATGAGTATAACCATTCATTTCCTATTAGGATTTATTACTTCATTTTTAGGAACCTTAACACCGAGTATGTTAAATATGACTACGGCAAAAATAAGTTTAACTAAAAGCAAAGCAGATGCCATAAAGTTTGCAATTGGAGTTTCATTAGTGGTTTTAATACAGGTTTATGTTGCCATTTTATTTACTAAATTTTTAAGAAATAATCCTGCATTTGTACAATCGCTTCAAAAAATTGCCATGGTTATTTTTGCAGGTTTATCATTTTATTTTTACCGAGAATCAAAAAAACAAAAAGAAGCAACTTACAAAGAACGAGCAGGAAATAGTTTTGTGGTTGGTTTGTTACTTTCTGCTTTAAATATGTTTTCTATTCCTTTTTATTGCGGAGTTACCACGGCTTTAGATGTTGCAGGATGGTTAAAATTTTCTCAGTTTAATATTTTAATATTTGTTATTGGTTCTGCACTTGGAACTTTTACTTTATTAGCGATGTATGCAAGTTATGCGAAAATTATTCAAGCAAAAGCCAAAGGATTAGCAAAAAATTTAAACTTAATATTAAGTATTTTAACAGGTGTTTTGGCATTATTTACCCTTTTAAAATTGTGGATTTAACATTAATCATTTTAGTATTTTGTAATTTTAAAAAATGTTAGAAAATACGGAAAATAAAAAAATAATTCATATTGATATGGATGCGTTTTACGCATCTGTAGAACAATTAGATAATCCTGAATTAAGAGGAAAACCAATTGCCGTTGGCGGTGGTAGTGAACGCGGTGTAGTTGCTGCTGCAAGTTATGAAGCACGTAAATTTGGCGTTCGTTCTGCTTTAAGCGGTCCTATTGCTAAAAAAAATTGTCCGCAATTAATTTTTGTAAAACCTCGTTTTGAACGCTATAAAGAAATTTCTCAAAAAATTAGAGCTATTTTTTATGAATACACCGATTTAGTAGAGCCACTTTCTTTAGATGAGGCTTATTTAGATGTTACCATAAACAAAAAAGGAAATCCATCTGCCAGTTTAATTGCCAAAGAAATTAGACAACGGATTTTTGATGAATTACATTTGAATGCTTCCGCAGGAATTTCAAACAGCAAGTTTGTGGCTAAAATTGCATCAGATATTAACAAGCCAAACGGACAAAAAACAATTCTTCCAAAAGAAGTAATTCCTTTTTTAGAAGAATTACCTATTGAAAAATTCTTTGGAATTGGTAAAGTTACCGCTTCAAAAATGTTTAATCTAGGAATTTTTAAAGGTGCTGATTTAAAGAAAAAATCAGAAGAGTTTTTAATTGCCAATTTTAATAAAGCCGGAAAACATTATTACAACATTGTTCGTGGCATCCAAAACAGTGAAGTAAAACCTAATCGATTGCGTAAATCCGTTGCCGCTGAACACACTTTTATAGAGAATTTAACTTCAGAAATATTTATGTTTGAAAAATTAGAGAAAATTTCTGAAGAATTAGAACGGCGATTAAACAAATCTAAAGTTTCGGGAAAAACAGTTACTTTAAAAATAAAATACAGCGATTTTAAAACACAAACGCGTAGTAAAACCTTACCGTATTTTATAAAAGAAAAAGCCATTATTTTAGAAACGGTTAAAGAATTATTATATCAAGAAAAAGTAATGAATTCCGTTAGATTACTCGGAATTTCTGTAACTAATTTAAATATTCATTCTAAAAAATCACCTGAAAAGCCTATTAATGTGCAGTTGAAATTTGAGTTTTAAAATTCTTCTTTCAAATAAATTATCTTTCGTTCTCTTAAATACTTTAAAATGTATTCAAAAACACCTTTTTTATCACCAATTAATTCTGGTGGAAAAACACCTTTTTCAAAAAACAATCTATCTAAAAACATGTTTGCAACAGCGGTTGCAGTATAACCCGTTGTTCTTGCCATAGATGAAGTTTTAGTTTCAGAACAATATTTATCATGTAAATTATAGACAATTTTCTTTTGCGTTCCATTTGCATCTTCGCCAATAATAGTAATTCTCATAATCGTTAATTCCTCTTCCATTTCTCCTAATTTCCATTCATCAAATAAAATTTTAGAAGTAAAATCTAAGGGTGAAATTTCAATACCATTTATTTTAACTGGTTTAGTATTAAAAAAACCACTTTGTTTTAAAACTTGTATATATTCCACATGCCCAGGGTAACGCAAGGTTTTTTCTTTCATGTTTCTGATGTGAGGCATCGTAAAAATTAAAGAACGCAATCCCATCAGAATTAAAAGATTCAAGTGTTCCTACACTTTTAAATTCAACATGTTCCATATCAGAAAGTGCTTCCTTAACTACTAAATTTCCATTTTCTACATATCTCGCAGGTCGTGTATATTCTTCAATCACATCAACAGGTGAAAAAGGAGCTTTATAATTAAAAGGCCATTTTTTAACGGTTGGTAATCCACCCACCAAACATTCAAAATCAGTAATTTTTAATTGTTGGTTGTAATAACCTAAAATAATATTTCCCATTCCTGGTGCAACGCCACAATCTACAATGGCAGTAACATTATTTTGTTTGGCTAAATCGTTTAATTCTAAGGAGTTTTCAGAGAAAAAGGAAATGTCAACTACATTTTTTTTGGCTTCAATAATTGTTTTTAAAGTTTCAAATCCTAAGAAACCAGGAACTGCACAAACAACCAAATCGAAAGGTTGTAAGATTTGTTTTAAAGCTTCTTTTTTGGTAACGTCAAGTTTTAAAGTTTCAAGAAGATTGCATTTATTTTTTGAAAATTGAAGTGCTTCTTGGCTGAAATCTGCCAAAGTTACGTTGTGTTTATTAGTTAAATCAATAGCGATAGTTCTTCCAACCATGCCAGCACCTAATACAATTATATTGCTCATACTATTTGTTTAATTTTAAAGTTGGAAATAAATAAAAAAGGGAAACTGAAATCTGTTTTTTGAAAAAAGAATCAATACAAATTATAACCCTGGCAAAAAAAACCAAGGCATTTCGTTATTTATTAAGTTCAACATTTTCTTCATCAGTTAACAACCTTGAATGAATAATAAACCTAACACCAAGTGGAATTTCTAGAGAAAAACTTGAACCTCTGCCTTCTGTTATATCAACTGTCAAATGTGTATGTTTCCAATATTCAAATTGGTCTTGGTTCATATAATAATTAACTCCTTCTAATTGTCCAAGTAATATATCGCTATCATCTAAATACATATCTCCTTCTTCAAAAACCATTGGTGCTGAACCATCGCAGCAACCTCCACTCTGATGAAATATTAATTCTCCGTACTTTTCTTTGAGTTTATTTAAGACTTTAATTGCTTTTTCTGTTATAGCAATTCTTTTAAATTCCATAATTATATTTTATAAAAAAGCTGACTGAGATTACAGTCAGCCTAATAGTTTAGTTCTATTATCTTCTAAAAAAATCCTAATTTATTCTTATCATAAGAAATTAGCATATTTTTAGTTTGACGATAATGGTTCATCATCATTAAATGGTTTTCTCTTCCAAATCCTGATTTTTTATACCCGCCAAATGGTGCGTGAGCGGGATATGCGTGATAGCAATTTACCCAAACTCTACCTGCTTTTATGGCTCTTGGAATTTGATATAATTGATGTGCATCTCTTGTCCAAACACCTGCTCCTAAACCATAAAGCGTATCATTTGCAATTGCAATTGCTTCTGCTTCATCTTTAAATTTAGTTACAGAAAGAACTGGTCCAAAAATTTCTTCTTGAAATACACGCATTTTGTTATGTCCTTCTAAAATAGTAGGCTGAATGTAAAACCCATTTGCTAATTCTCCTTCTAATTTGCAAGCCTCACCACCTGTAAGAACTTTTGCACCTTCTTCTTTTCCTATTTTAATATAAGAAAGAATTTTTTCATATTGGTCATTTGATGCTTGAGCACCAACCATTGTATTTACGTCATAAGGATTGGCTTGAATTGCTGCTTTTGTTCTTGCAACTACTCTTTCCATAAATGCATCATAAATATCTTCCTGCACTAATAACCTTGACGGACAAGTACAAACCTCTCCTTGATTAAAAGCAAATAATACCGCTCCTTCAATTGCTTTATCTAAAAACGCATCATCTTCATCCATAACAGAATTAAAGAAAATGTTAGGCGATTTACCACCTAACTCCATTGTTACGGGATTTAAGTTTTTAGATGCATATTGCATAATTAATTGACCTGTTGTAGTTTCACCTGTAAAAGCAACTTTATCAACACCTGAATGAGATGCTAAAGGCTTACCGGCTTCAGGTCCAAAACCGTGAATAATATTAATTACTCCTGGAGGGAATACGTCTGCAATTTTTTCTAATAATAGAGTTGCAGTTGATGGTGTTTGCTCTGCTGGTTTTAGTACTACACAATTACCTGCTGCTAATGCTGGCGGCATTTTCCAAGACAGCATTAATAAAGGGAAATTCCAAGGAATAATTTGAGCAATCACACCAAGCGGTTCTTTAATATTCATTGATAGCGTGTTTGCATCTAATTCCGTTGCAGAACCTTCTTCCGCTCTAATAACTGCTGCAAAATAACGCCAATGGTCTATCGCTAATGGAATATCAGCATTTAGAGTTTCTCTAATTGGTTTTCCATTATCACAGGTTTCAACTAATGCAAATTCTTCTAAATTTGCTTCAATTAAGTCTGCTACTTTATTTAACATTGCTGCTCTTTCAGTTACAGAAGTATTTCCCCAAGCATCTTTTGCTGCATTGGCTGCTGCTACTGCATTATCTACGTCTTCTTTTTGAGAACGTGGGTATTTTGCAATTAATGTGTTGTCAATTGGTGATGTATTGTCAAAATACTGCCCTCCAACTGGTGCTACGAATTTCCCATTGATGAAATTTCCGTACTTGTCTTTAAATTTTGGTTTTGAATATGCCATATTTAACATTTTTAAAAGTTAGTAAATCCTACTCTTTTATAGATTTTCGGTTTCCTCTATTTATTTCTTAATGTCTAGTCCTGAAATACAGCTACAAGTTAAAATTTATTTTGAGATATCAACTTCTTCTTTATAAAATTTCCCTTGCCAAGTCTTTTTTTCGATAAGTTTTTTATCGATTTTGGCAACGATTTCAAAGTTTTTAAGATTGTCCCATTTAGGAGCTATTAATAACTCTTTTGGGGCTTCACTTATAAATCGTTCAATAATAATAGTTGGACGTAAATATCCAATAAATTCTGCAATAAAATCGATGTAGTTTTCAACAGTAAAGAGGTCGAAATTTTCTGCAACAGTCAAAAAAACATTATCTCTATAATCCATGTTTATAATAAATATATTTAGTATTGATAAATATTTAATTTAAAGCAATTTAACTAGCTGTATTTTACAACTATTAGTCGCTATCAATTATAAAAATTAGTAATTTGTATTTTACGATTTTAAAATAGTTTCTATCCTCTAAATTTACTTGTTTTTTCTACACAACAAAATGAAATATTTTTTTATTTTATTAATATATAATCTTTTTCAACATTAATTTTTTCCATTTCAGCTATTAAAAAGGTTTATTCAGTAATGTTTTTTTCAATAATTATTTTTCGCTTAAGTTATTTGTGGCATAAAATAATTATTAAAAACAAGTAAATTATGAAAAAAAGTTTATTAGTGTTGCTCATAGTAGCAATAGGATTAAGTTTTCAGAGTTGCCAAAAAAATGATGTAACTCCAGTTCCAATTCCTAACAAAGTACAATTGACAGTTGATGCCACATTCGGATCTATTTTAACAGATTCTCAAGGGAAGTCTTTATATTTCTTTGCCGATGATGCAAATGGTTCTTCACATTGTGTAAATGGTTGTTTAAATAATTGGCCTATATTTTACGATGCAAATATCACCATTGATAATGGTTTAGATATTGCAGATTTTGGTACAATAACTAGAGCTGATGGAGCCATGCAAACAACTTATAAAGGATGGCCTTTGTATTATTATGTTTCAGATGTTAAAGCAGGAGATACCTTTGGAGATGGTGTAAATGGAGATTGGTTTATTGCAAAACCTAATTATAGTGTTATGTATGTTTTTGATCAACTAACAGGTCATGATGGAATTGACTATTTAAGTGATTATACATCAGGTACTGGAGAAACAGGTTATATTGTAGATAGTTATGGAAATACACTATACACTTTTAGTCACGATTCAAATAATACAAATACTTTTACAGCATCTGACTTTGGGAATAATGCCATATGGCCAATTGCAGAAGTTACACCTAGTGAAGTGCCAAGTAATTTAAATGCTGCTGATTTTGGAACTATTAGTGTGTATGGAAAAACACAATTAACCTATAAAGGATGGCCATTATATTACTTTGGTCAAGATAGTGTTAGAGGGGATAATAAAGGAATAAGTTTTCCTGCACCAGGTGGTGTTTGGCCAATTGCCAATAGTACAACAACTGTAGCACCCTAATAAATATAATTATATAAGGTTGTTTTTAATGATTATATATTATTAAAAACAACCTTCAATTAAAAATAAGTAAAATATGAAAGTAATTAAACCTATAATGCTTCTTCTGGTAGTATCATTTTCTTTTTCTTTGATTTCGTGCAAAGATAAAAATGAATCTGATTATCATATTATTTCAGATGTTCCAGATTTAGTTATGCCAAATAACAATTTATCTTTTAAAGAAGTAAAAAATTATAAAAATTATAAGATTATTGCGACTCATTATCGTACAGATAAAAATGAATTGCGGTATGTTTTAGCAAACAAGAAAGCTTTTAAATCTTTTTATAAAAACCAACCCTTTCCTGAAGGAAGTAAAATTGTTAAAATAGGATGGAATGTTGAAAAAATGAAAAACTTTGGCGTTGCACTTGAAGCAAATAAAATTCAGAGAATTGAATATATGATAAAAGATAAAACACGTTTTCCTAAAAACCCTGGAAATTGGGGATATGCAAGGTTTGTTAAAAAAAATGGAGCTTATAAAAGCTGGGATAAAGGAACTGCTAGTTGTATCGCTTGTCATAATTTGGCAAAAAATAATTATTTTATTTTTTCAAAATTTCAACATTTACAGTAGTTAATTTTTTCCAGCCCATTTTTTAAATTCAGTAAGTTTTGCTTTACTTATAATTATATCAATAGGCGAAATAGGATTTGTAAATACTTTTAATTGAGTTGTTCCATATTTTTGTATTTTATCTATTGCTTTTGCCGATACAATAATCTGCCTTGATGCTCTATAAAATGTATTTTGATTTAAAGATTTAAAAAGTTCATCTAACGTTAAATTTATAGATGATTTTTCATTATTGTATTCAATGATATATGTTATTTTATTTTCTGTAAAAATAAATGCAATGTTATTAATAAAAACAGGGGTTAGTTGATTGCCTTTATCCGCTAAAACCCTTTTTGTTATTTCTTCTTTTTTATCAAGTGTTTTAGAAATTGTTTTTAACTCATTAAAATACTGCTTTCCAGTATCTCTATTTATTTCCCCAATTTTTTTTAAATTAATTGAGTTCATAAATTGAAGAACAAAATAGATTAATAAAGAGCTACTTAGCCAAACGAGTATAAAAATTAATGATAGTTTTTCTTTAAGATTACTAAAAATAGTCCTAAATTTTTCAACATTAGCATGAGATGCTACAATCCAATTTGTATTTTTTACAGGATTTAAATAAACAATTTCAGTATATTTTTTCAGTTCTCTTAAACCACCTGTTGCTTTTTTTTCAATAATTGCTTTTTTAAAGTTTATTTCAGCTTTTTGGTTTGAAATGAATTTTATAACGGAATTATTTTCAGATAGCATCTTCCCTATTTTTTGCTGGTTTGGATGACAAATTTCTCTTCCTGTAGAGTCAAACATGCAAACAAAACTATTTTCAATAGACATGTTTTCTATGCTTTTCTGAAATTCTTCTCTAACCTGACTCTTTGAATAACCAGAACTAAGTCTTTCAGATAGCATTTTTGAAATTAAAATAGTTTGATTTTTTGAGTTTTCAATTTGTTGATTTAATAAATCATTTGTTGCAGAGCTATAAACATAGTTAAAGCTGTAATAATACATTAAAGCCAAAATTAATAATATAGAAGGTAGAATTATTGTTTTTAATTTCACAGTAGTTATTTTTATATTAATTGTTACAGAATAAACTTACAATTTATTTTGAGATATCAACTTCACCTTTATAAAACTTTCCCTGCCACGTATTTTTTTCAATCAGTTTTTTATCAATTTTAGCAACAATTTCAAAATTTTTAAGATGATTCCAATTTGGAACGATTAATAACTCTTTTGGAGCTTCACTTATAAAACGCTCAATAATAATAGTTGGGCGTAAATATCCAATAAATTCTGCAATAAAATCAATGTAGTTTTCAACAGTAAACAAATCGAAGTTCTCTGGATTTCGTTTGTATTGAACAGCCATCACCGAGTTTTTTATAATTTGTAAATGGTGAATTTTTAAAGTTTTTATAGGTAGTTTAGAAATCTCAAAAGCATGATGTAAAAGTTCGGATTTCATTTCTCCTGGCAATCCTAAAATAATGTGTGCTCCTAATTCAAAACCTTTATTTTTACATAATTCAAAAGTAGTTTTAGTTTCTTCAAAAGTGTGACAACGATTTATTTTTAGTAACGTTTTTTCATTGGTACTTTCCACTCCAAACTCTAAAGAAATAAAATATTTTTTTGAAAGTTCATCTAAATAATCAATAATTTCTTTTGAAATACAATCGGGTCTCGTACCAATAACTAAGCCTATAATTCCCTCGATATTTAAAGCTTCTTTATACATTTTTTTAAGTGAAGCTAAATCGGCATAAGTGTTTGTATATGCTTGAAAATAAGCTAAATACTTTTGAGCTTTGTATTTTTTACTAAAAAACGAAATCCCTTCTTGTAATTGTTGTGTAATCGATTTTGTAGGTTCACAATAATCAGGATTAAAAGTGTTGTTATTGCAATACGTACAACCTCCATAACCTTTGGTTCCATCTCTATTTGGACAAGAAAAACCTATATCTAAAGCTATTTTTTGTACACGTTCACCAAATGTTAATTTGATAAATGAAGAATAATCTAAATAACGTTTTCCCGTAAATTGCATTTAAAATATTTATACAGCAAAACTATTAAAAGAAGTTGGATTGGATTATATTTATTTATAAATCCTGACTGATTATTCATAATTAGTTATAATATTTATATTGCAAGTCTAAAGGAACTTGGTTCAGCATCTCATTACTATTTAATAACCTATGTTTTATTGAATATGACACTGAAACAAGCCCGCCTGCTGCTGGCAGGTTTAGGGTGACGAGCGTTATGTTAGATTGCTGATATTCAGAATTATGAAAGTTATTATAGAATTAAAAATAAAATTATTTGAAGCTTGTACTTTTTTTGTAGAAGAAAAATACAACACAGTAACTACCAGTATCAAGTCTTATCAAAAAGCATTATTTTCTGAAACAAAAAGTTCGGCAGGTGATAAACATGAAACAGGTAGAGCAATGATTCAGTTAGAAATGGAAAAAGCAAGTCAACAATTGGTAATAATTTCTGAAATGAAAGAAGTTTTAAAACGAATTTCAATTGAAAATAAATCTAATATTATTTGTTTAAGCAGTTTAATTATCACCAATAAAGTTAATTATTTTTTAGCAATTAGTGCGGGTGAAATTATCATCGAAAATAAAACATATTATGCCATTTCAACAAATTCACCTATTGGGAAACAATTATTAGGTAAAAAAGTTGGAGGTATCGTTCCTTTTAATGAAGCTAAAATTTTAAATATTTATTAATTTAAATAGTGTCAGTCTGAGCTTGTCGAAGACTTATTGATTTAACTTCTACAAGCCCAGTAGTTTAACAAAATTATCTTCTATTTTTTACTTTACTAGGTAAATCCTTAAAACCCATATTGAATAATGTAAACCCAAAAATATCAGCATATTGCTCAATTATTTTTGAAACAGGAGTTCCTGCTCCATGACCTACGTTAGTTTCAATTCTAATTAAAATAGGGTTATTACCTCCTTGTTTTGCTTGTAATTCAGCAGCAAATTTAAATGAATGTGCAGGTACTACTCTATCATCATGATCTCCCGTTGTTATTAATGTAGCTGGATAATGAACTCCTTTTTTAACGTTGTGTACTGGAGAATATCCTTTTAAATATTCAAACATTTCTTTTGAATCATCAGCAGTTCCATAATCGTAAGCCCAACCTGCCCCAGCTGTAAATTTATGATACCGCAACATATCCATAACTCCAACAGCGGGCAATGCAACTTTCATTAAATCTGGTCTTTGAGTCATTGTTGCACCAACCAACAGCCCTCCATTTGAACCTCCGCGAATAGCTAAATAATTTTTGGAAGTATAATTATTTTTTATTAAATATTCTGCTGCTGAAATAAAATCATCAAATACATTTTGTTTATGCATTTTAATCCCTGCATTATGCCATTTTTCTCCATATTCACCACCTCCTCGTAAATTTGGTACGGCATAAATACCTCCTTCTTCCATCCACACAGCATTTGTAATACTAAAAGAAGGTGTTAGGCTAATATTAAATCCTCCATAACCATATAAAATAGTAGGATTTTTACCATTTAAAATGGTTCCTTTTTTATAGGAAATAATCATTGGTATTTTTGTTCCATCTTTTGAAGTATAAAATATTTGATGCGATTCAAAATTACTTGAATTAAAATCAATAGCTGGTTTTTTATAAATAGCTATTTTTCCTGATTTTGTTTCCAAACTAAAAATAGAGTTTGGTGTAATATAATTTGAAAATGAAAAATAAATTATTTGTTGATCTTTTTTACCTTTAAAACCACTAGCTGTTCCAATTCCTGGAAGTTTAATTTTTCTAATCAATTTTCCATTATAATCATATTGATTTACTTTAGAAATAGCGTCAACCATATAATTGGCAAAAATAAATCCGTTGGCTTTTGAGGCGGATAGTACATTGCTGGTTTCTGGAATAACATCAACCCAGTTTTTTGGAATTGGATTTGAGGCACTAACCTTAACAATTCGCTTATTAGGTGCGTTTAAATTAGTTACTAATAACAATATTTCACCCTTATTATCTAATACATTAGTAGTTGATTCAAAATTACTAACCACTGAAATTATTTTACTATTTTTTTTAGTTAAATCTTTTATGTATAACTCATTACCCGAAGTTGAAACAGAAGCTGTTATTACTAAATAATGTCCATCTTCCGTAACATAACCTCCTACATATCTTCTTTTCTTTTGTTTTCCAAAAATAATTTTATCTTCTTTTTGTGAAGTTCCTAATTGATGATAAAATAATCTATGTTGATCTGTTTTAGCAGATAGTTCACTTCCTTTTGGTTTTTCATAACTTGAATAGTAGAAACCTTTATTTCCTTTCCAAGAAATTCCACTAAATTTTACATCAACAATTGTGTCTTCTTTAATTTCTTTTGAAAGTGCATCCATAATAATAATTTTTCTCCAATCTGAACCTCCTTCAGAAATTGAGTAAGCCACTATTTTTCCATTTTTTGAAAAAGAAACATTTCCTAATGAAATAGTTCCATCTTTAGAAAAAGTATTTGGATCTAAAAAAATTTCAGGAGCTTCTTTATTTTTTTGTCGGTACAACACATATTGATTTTGTAATCCATCATTTTTATAAAAATAAGTGTAGTTCCCTTCTTTAAATGGAGCTCCAATTTTTTCATAATTCCACAATTCTTTTAATCGTGATTTTAATTCCTTTCGATAAGGTATTTTTGATAAATAATTAAATGTTATTTTATTTTCAGCTTTCACCCAATTTTTAGTTTCTTCAGAGGTGTCATCTTCTAACCAACGATATGGATCTCTAACTTTTATTCCAAAATAATTAGTTATGGTGTCAACTTGTTTGGTTGTTGGATATTTCAAATTAGTAATATTTTGTGGTGAATTATTATTTTTACAGGAAGCTAAAAGAATTGCAAACAATGTAATAAATATTATTTTTTTCATAACAAATGAATTAAAAGTTTTTTCAAAAGTAATCAAAAAAAAAGCATATCCTTTTTGAATATGCTTTTTAAAAAAATTTAATATCAATTAAAATAGTGTTTTGTACTTATTCCATTTTTTATACATTAAAATAATAACAATTATAGTTACCACTGCTGCTGGACCAATCCCCGCAGGATTTAAAAATAAATGGAAAAATATCATATTTACAGCAACTGGAGCGATTATTACCAATGCTAAAGGAACCCATTTATTAAACAATAAAAGTAGGCCAACAACAACTTCGGTAGCACCTACTAATTTAAATAAGTAACCTGTTGCCATCATTGCTGCCATAAAATTACCTGCAAGTTCAGGCATTTTAGGATCAGGCATAAAACCAAAAAATTTATTAGCTCCAAATACAATAAGGATTAAGGCTAATAAAATTCGTAGTACTAAAATTAATTTTGAATTCATAATAATGTGTTTTAGTTTAAATTAATATGGTTTTCAGTCGTTAAATTACAAATAATTTACAGATGTAACCAAAGTTACGCTAACTTTGTAAGTTTTTATGTCACTTTGCAGTCTAATAAAGTGCACAAAACAAGTATTTTATTAATTAAAAAAATAGAAAATGACAGAATATTTAACTAAAGAAACTTTTTTAGAAAAAGTTTTTAATTACGAAAAAAATAAAACGTGGAAATTTGAAGGTGAAATTCCTTGCGTTATTGACTTTTATGCTGATTGGTGTGGACCTTGTAAAATGGTGGCCCCAGTTTTAGAAGAATTAAGTAATGAATACGACGGTAAATTAAATATCTATAAAGTAGATACTGAAGCTCAACAAGAATTAGCTGGAGCTTTTGGAATTAGAAGTATTCCTTCTATGTTATTTTGCCCAAAAGAAGGTGAACCACAAATGGCTCAAGGTGCATTACCAAAACATCAATTAGAACAAATATTTAAAGATGTTTTAAAAGTTTCTTAAGGTTTTAAATCCCAAATTCCAAAGACAAAAGCCGCACAATGTGCGGCTTTTTATTTTTATAAAACTTAGTTATTATATCAATTTATTTTCCACCAAATACTCGGCAATTTGTACAGCATTTGTTGCAGCACCTTTTCGTAAATTATCGGAAACAATCCACATATTTATTGTTTTTGGTTGCGATTCATCTCTTCTAATTCTTCCTACAAAAACATCATTTTTACCATGTGCATAAATAGGCATTGGATAGGTATTTGTATCAATATTATCTTGTACAACAACTCCTGGTGTTTCATTTAAAAGTTTTCTAACTTCACCTACATTAAAATCGTTTTCAAATTCAATATTTGCACTTTCGCTATGTCCACCAACAACAGGAATTCTAACTGCGGTTGCGGTAATGGCAATGCTTCTATCATTTAATATTTTTTGAGGTTCTTGCACTAATTTCATTTCTTCTTTTGTGTAACCGTTTTCTAAAAAAACATCACAATGCGGAATTGCATTTTTATGAATAGGATAATGATAAGCCATTTCGCCTTTTACACCTTTGTATTCATTTTCTAATTGTTGGACTGCTTTAACTCCAGTTCCAGTGATTGATTGGTATGTGGAAACAATTAATCGTTTAATCTTATATTTTTTATGAAGTGGTGCTAATGCCATAACCAATTGAATGGTTGAGCAATTAGGGTTTGCAATAATTTTATCCTCTTTTGTTAATTCAGAAGCATTTATTTCAGGAACAATTAATTTGTTGTCAGGATTCATTCTCCAAGCAGAAGAATTGTCAATAACTGTTGTCCCAACTTCAGCAAATTTTGGAGCCCAATCTAATGATGTTTGTCCGCCAGCAGAAAATATAGCGATATCTGGATGTAAATTAACAGCATCTTGCAATCCAATAACGGAATAATTTTTATTTCTAAAAGTAATTTGTTTACCAACAGATTTTTCAGAAGCGACAAGAATTAATTCCGTAATTGGAAAATTTCGTTCTTCTAAAATTTGTAACATTACATTTCCTACCATTCCGGTAGCACCAACTACTGCAACTTTCATGTAAAAATAATTTATGTATTAATTATAATGCAAATTTTATAAAAAAATGTTACAACTTGTAGTAATTATTTTAAAATTAACAAATAAATATGCTTTTGTTAAATAATTGTGATTATATCGTTTAAATAATTTTATGTTTAATTACTTTTAAGGTATAATTTTTGAAGATAATTTTATAAAATAAACCATGAAAAAGTTCTTACTATTTACACTCTTTTCCTTATCAACTTTTATTTCGTTTTCTCAATATATTTAAGGCAAAGTTTTAGATGCTAATACTAATAAACCTATTGAAGGGGTTCATGTATTTATGAAAGGTATAAACCGAGGAACTAAAACCAATGCTAAAGGAGCGTATTATTTAAAATTTCCTTATTAAAATTTCCTTATAAAATTATGAAGTCTGATGTTATTCGGTTTTTACAAGTACACAAATTATTCTATTATTCGTTCCGCAAGCCTTTTTAGTATTGATTTAAACCAATTTAACTTAACAAAAATTATACAATCTAAAACACTTTAAGTTTTTAAAAGATAATATATGCAAGTTTCTCTTAAGCGTTATCAAAATAATTGCCCATTTTAGTAATAAAATTTCAGAACTTATTAAATTCTGACTTTTAAATTTTTATAAAATTATGTGGATAATCTAACATACGATTCTGAAAAGTTAAAACAGACTTCTTTTTAATCACACCATTATCAACATTAATAGCTTTTTGAATTGTAGGATTTTCCATCCAACTTTTATGACCTTCTAAAATTATTGGTAAATAAACAATTAGTGCTGCAGATATTGATCTTGAAGCACTTTCCCATAGATAACTTGGCGTATGATCAACTGCATAATAGTCAATATTATCTATATTCAGCATTGGTTTTTTAAAAGTTGTAGGTTTTGCAAAATAGAATCCCATACCTTCGTCACAACTCACATCAATAATTAAACTTCCTGGTTTTAAACTATCTTTTTCTTCTTCTGTTACAAAATCGATAGGATTGTCAGTATCCTGGTAGGTGCCATTAATAATAATTTCAGATTTACTAATTAAATCGGATAAAGGGCGAACTGTTCCATCGGTTAGTATATGGTTTTGTGGCGGTTTTTGGAACACAAAACTTTCAACTTACGTCGATGTTTTATTAATGTTAAATCGCTCATATTTAGCACTTCATCCGCCATAAACTATACACATTGCTATGTGCTGATTATTTTTTAATAATGCCATATTTAGCATATTTCCTGCCTTTTTCTATTGCCCAGATAGTATTTCCATAATCAAAATGCCAATATTCTTTAGGGTCAACTACAAACCCCTCTTTATCGAAGAGATTAATAAGAAGTTCTCTGTTCTTTCTTACTTGTGCTGTAATGTCAGGATGAAATGGATAACAGGTTTTATTAAGTTCTAAATGTAGTCCGACATTATTTCCAAAATCCATTACGCAATCCTTTTTTAAATCATAGATTAACGCATCCACAGCTCCACCGGTTGAATGCATAGATTCTTCCTCAGGAGCAATGAAATAAGAAACTATTTTATTAATCTCTTTTAATGATTTATTGGGATAATCTTTTTTTATAATCTTGACTCTTCTGTCACGCAAAAGTTTTTGATGTGCAAAACCTCTCCATACGGAACGAATGATTAATCTTTTATCTTCCTTATCCAAAATTTTGCTTATTCGTCCTATTTTTTTAAAAACAGCTTCTCTAACCATATAGTTGTAATCCTTGTAAAAAGATGGTTCAAACACTAAATTAAAATTTGATTCTTTTAAGCTGATTAACGGAGAATGATCGTCCTTAATCATAATAGTAGAGATAAGTTGCTTTTGGAAGCGGTCTAATCGTTCAACTAATTCGCAATATTCTTTTCCAGTCATTGGCTCTATTTGTATTTTTTATTTATATACGGTGAGGTCATTGCTGAGAGTAATGCTCCGTAATTGAGATTAAACTCAACAGTATTTCCCACTTTTAAGTCTGTTTGTTTGGCATCAACAATGATATGGTCACTACTTGCTCCGAGAATATCAATATCCAATAGGGGCGTTAATCCTGAAACTAAAACATCTTGTAAACCAACTCCGAGTAAAATTCTTTTTATTAAACCACGGTCAATAAATTTTGGTGTATTTCCAAATGCATCCTGATAAACATTTCCATTTGGTAAAGAGGGTTTTATTTTTGATTCAATAACTTCTGCAATTAAAGTAAAGGCATCTGTAAATAAACCTGGTATGGGTTTTCTTTCAAGAGTTTCACAACCCAAAAATATAGATTCACCAAGCCGTAAATTATTGATTTTACCAACATCCTTAGTTGACATAAACCAATTATAATTGGCTGAGTTTCCACCTGAAACAAACTCTAATTTTAATTCGAACTTATCTTCAATATTTATTGCAATTGAGGACAAATTCTCCATTTTTTTATCATCAGGCTTAATTCCCCCGAAACAAGCCAAGTTTGTTCCGATACCGGCAAGTTCAATTCCTTTTAATCCTATAACCTCATTAACGATTTTTTCCAAGTTGGAGGGCATAATACCCTCTCTTAAATCTCCCAATTCCACCATTAATATAATTTTATGTGTGGCATCTTGCTTTACAGCGAATTTTGAAAGTTCTTTAATTACCATAAGCTCCGAATTAAGACTAATGTCGGCATACTTCACAATATTTTTGGCTTGACTATAAATGCTCCTTAATAAAAGAAATTGTGCTTGAATACCTGCATTATGCATTTTTTTGATATTATCTATTCTTGAATCGGCAAGAATATTTATTCCACTTTTTATTAAAATATTTGCAATCTTAGTATCTCCACAAACTACTTTTGTTACGCCAATTACATCAATACCTTTTGAACCATAAAGTTCTTTCAATGTTTTTGCATTATGGGCAATTTTCCTAAGGTTTATCTCTATTCTTGGTGTTATCATATCAATTGCACTCACTTTAGTATTTCGGGAAATACTTCAAATATCTTTTTAATAATATTGTCGCATCCATATTTTAAAACATTCGTAGTAGGTAGTTGATACCTGTCTTCATATTCTGCTATTGTGTTTATTAATTCAGTATCAGTCATATCTTCATCGTTAAGTGTAATGGCAATTACTTTTGATTTTGAAAACATTTCGTTAAGTTTTATTTCACTTTCTAAAGTAGGCATTGGAATTGTCGGAAAATCACAACGACTTTTTCTTTTTGGTGGATGCTGAATGATTATTGCATCGGCATTTGAACCCTTTATAATAGCAGATGAAGAATTAAATGCAGGATGGCTTAAACCACCTTGCCCCTCAACAATAATTATATCAGGATGTTCAGTATTAACTGCATCTATAATTGCTTTTTCAACTTCTCCTGTGGTAAAACCTGATGTTAGCACATCTAATGCCATTCCATACTTAGCACCCTGAAGTAAACCTGTTTGTCCAGTGGCTATAAATACAGCATTTATATTTTCTTTTTTTAATGCCTCAACAATAATCCTAGCAGTAGTCATTTTGCCAACAGCACAATCTGTACCGGTAACAACTATTACAGGGGTTTTGTTTTCGAAAATTTTTCCAGTAAAAAGATGCAGACCTTTTCGTTTTGGAGGTTTTCTAAAGTCAAATATTTTGACATTACATTCACTTGCTTTTTGCATAAATTCTTTATCATCAGCAAAGAATTCAGGGAGAGGATTTACAATATCCATTCCTTTTTCCATTGCAGTTATGATTATTTGCCTCTGTTCCTTATCAAGAAATGGAGATAGCGGTGCAATACCATAAATAAAATATTTCGGGATGTAATTCAACTTCTCTAAGGCATCATCAATACTGCTAAATATAGGGATTCCCTTTTTTATTCCATCGAGACATTCGCCCGCATCAAGACCTGCCTTTGTACTATCTATAATGCCAACAATTTTATATCGTTCCGAATATCTGATAAGTCCATTTGCAACTTTTCCATCTACCTTTCCAAATTCATTTTCACTAAATACTAATGCTTTCTCTATCATAATTTATCTCTTAATTTAATTAATTTCTTAATATACACTATTGGACTCAGTGACTCTGTTTTAATTTGCACATAACATGTTCTATAGTTACCATTCTAGCCTCGTCATTATTACCTTCACGAATACGAACATAATGTACTGCTAAAATTTCTTCACGTACTTCATTGATCAGGTCTTTGAATACAAATTGTAATATCTGTAAAACCATGAGCTTTGAGTGCGTAAATAGCTCCACGACTAACAGCTCCAAATCCAAAAATAATTACTTTACGCTGGTTCCCGTAATGACCATCAACACCCTTTAATTGCAATGCATGAATAACGGCACAATAGCCTGCCAATTCATTATTTTATAAAACGTATGTCTGCCTATATGACCATCTGGAGACCATACAAACATATCTTCAAAAGCTATTAGAGTTAATTTTCTATCTATGGCAGTTTGTGTAATATCACCTTGCTGTGCACAATGTGGATAACCCCAAATGAGTCCACCTTCACGTATTTCTTGTAAATCGGCTAATGTTGGTTTTGCAATGATAACTGAACCAATTTCAGCCAATAAATCATGACGAGAAGCAACTCCTCCTGCTTGCGAAATAAAAAAATCGTCATCCAAACCAAAAGGTGCACCATATCCCTTTTCAAAAATTAATTGTTTCCTGATATCTTCAGGTAAACGTGATAGATGATTTGGATGAATTGGCACACGTTTTTCATCTACTTTTTTTGAAGTTCCGATAACTCCTAGGGTTAGTTTTTTCATGAATTCTACTTTGTTAGTTTTGTTTTAAAACAAATAAATGTTGGTCTGATTATCCGTAATTCAAAGAGAAAGCATTTGCAGAAGTAAAAGACTATATTATTTATAGTAGCAAAATGTAGTAATGACTGATTGAAATCAAAAATGGTTTAAACCTGTTGTAAAGATACGCTATTTTTTTAAGAGCTATTTGAATTTAAAAGGTGATAAAAACAGTTTATAAAAAACTAGCATATAAAAATGGCAAAATTAGGTAGATTAGAGAAATCAATTAACTTCTTCTAGCCTAAGTGGATTAAACATAGTTTTAACACCATTATATTTTCGAATTTCTAATAGTTATAAGAAAATACGTAATTTTGCAAAAATCTAGAAAAGAATGACTACGACTGGAAAAATAGAATTAATGGCTCCTGCCGGAAATTTTGAATCATTACAAGCTGCACTAGACAATGGTACAGATTCAATTTATTTTGGTGTGGAACAATTAAATATGCGAGCACGAGCAACTATAAACTTTACATTAGATGATTTACAAGAAATTTCTAATAGGTGTAAAGCAAAAAATGTAAGAACCTATCTTACATTAAATACCATAATTTACGATCACGATTTAACTATTGTAAAAACATTACTTCAAAAAGCAAAAGAAGCTGATATAACCGCAGTAATTGCTATGGATCAAGCAGTAATAGCTTCTGCAAAAGCTATTGGAATGGAAATTCATATTTCTACCCAAATAAATATTACCAATATTGAAACGGTTAAATTCTACGCCATGTTTGCCGATACTATGGTATTAAGTAGAGAATTAAGTTTACGTCAAGTAAAGAAAATAACTGAACAAATTGTAAAGGAAAACATTTGTGGCCCATCTGGAAAATTGGTGGAAATTGAAATTTTTGGTCACGGTGCATTATGTATGGCGGTTTCAGGCAAATGTTATATGAGTTTACACAATCATAACTCATCGGCAAATAGAGGTGCTTGTAAACAAGATTGTCGAAAAAAATATACCGTTATTGATCAGGAAACAGGTGTTGAAATGGAGTTGGATAACGAATACATTATGTCCCCAAAAGATTTATGTACCATTGATTTTTTAGATGAAATTGTAGATGCAGGGGTTAAAGTTTTAAAAATTGAAGGAAGAGGTAGAGCTCCAGAATATGTTGCCAGAGTTATTAAATCCTATAGAAATGCTATTGATAGTATTGAAGATGGCTCATATAATAAAGAAAAAGTAATTAGTTGGATGCAAGAGCTTGAAAAAGTATATAATCGTGGTTTTTGGAGTGGCTATTATTTAGGTCAAAAATTAGGAGAATGGAGTAAAGGTTCAGGAAGTCATGCAACACAAAAGAAAGTGTATTTAGGAAAAGGCATGCACTATTTTCCAAAATCTAACATTGGAGAATTTAAAATAGAAGCTTATGATATTACTTTAGGCGATACTATTTTAATTACCGGTCCAACAACAGGTGCACAAGAAATGAAAGTAAAAGAAATGTTTGTAAATGATATAAAAGGAGAGAAAGCTCAAAAAGGAGATTCAGTAACTATTCCTCTTGAATTCAGAATTAGACCTTCCGATAAATTATATAAAATTGTTGAAAACAAAGTGGAAGCTTAAATGGTAATTATAACGTTACAAAGAGCTAAATGTATTGGCTGTAATTATTGTGTAGAATTAGCTCCTTCTCAATTTCAAATGTCAAAAAAAGACGGAAAATCGGTTTTGCTTCATGCTAAAGAAAAAAAAGGATTTTTCACTATTAAATCTCCTGATAAAACTATTTTTGAAAATAGTATTAAAGCAAAAGAAGCTTGTCCTGTTAAAATAATTGATGTAAAACAAGTATGAAATTCCATTTTTTAACGTTTTATATTTCTTAATTTTAATCCTATCTTTACAAATTAGTGAATACCGAAATCTATTTTCGGATGTTAAAACCTATTAAACATAAAAAATATGAGCTGTAATAATTGCTCTTCCACTATAGATAAAGCCCCAAAAGGCTGTAAAAGTAACGGAAATTGTAACACAGGAAGCTGTGAAAAACTTTCTGTTTTTGATTGGCTGGCTAATATGCCTTTGGCTACAGGACAAAAGCCAATGAATATTTTTGAAGTTAGATTTAAAAACGGAAGAAAACATTTTTTTAAAAATGTAGATGACTTAAAAATTTCTATGGGCGATATAATCGCTGTAGAAGGAAATCCTGGTCATGATATTGGAGTTGTATCCTTGGCAGGTGAATTGGTTAAAATTCAATTAAAAAAGAAAGGAATTGAATTAGATAGCGATGCTATTAAAAAAATATACAGAATTGCTACTCAAAAAGATATTGATATTTGGACTGCCGCACGTGAAAAAGAATATAACACACAGTATAGAGGTCGTGAAATTATTAGCCGTTTAGGTCTAAAAATGAAATTATCTGATGTTGAATATCAAGGTGATGGAAATAAAGCAACCTTTTATTATACCGCTGAAGAACGTGTGGATTTCAGACAACTTATTAGAGATTTTGCAAGTACATTTAGTATTCGTATTGAAATGAAACAAGTTGGGCTACGTCAAGAAGCTGCTCGGCTTGGTGGTATAGGTTCTTGCGGAAGAGAATTGTGCTGTTCTACTTGGTTAACCGATTTACGCAAAGTAAATACCGCTGCTGCCCGTTATCAACAATTATCTCTAAATCCCCAAAAATTAGCTGGACAATGTGGTAAATTAAAATGTTGTTTAAATTACGAATTGGATACTTATTTAGATGCACTCAAAGACTTTCCAAAAACAGATATAGAGCTTAAAACCGAAAAAGGAATTGCCGTTTTTATTAAAATGGATATCTTTAAAAATTTACTTTGGTACACCTATAAAAATGAACGAAGTAAATGGTATAAATTAACGTTAGATCAAGTTAAAGAAATTATAGCATTAAACAAAGACAATAAAACGGCATCTTCATTAGAAGATTTTGAAAATGAATTAATTGTAGAAAAAGTAAATATTTTTGAAAATGTAGTTGGTCAAGATAGTTTAACTAGGTTTGATACTCCTAAAAGAAAAAAGAGAAGAAATAAAAAACATAGAAACAACCACCAAATTGTAGCTAAAAACACTGCTCAAAAAGGAAATAACTCAAACGCTAATAAACATTCTAAAAGAAAACCGTTTAGAAGAAAACCGAATAATGAAAAAAACAGTTAAGAAATTTAAAGTTTATATATTCTTTTTTTTAGCGCTAATATCTTGTAATTCAAAAACGATATTTAATAAATACCAAAGCTTACCTAACAAAACTTGGTTTTTAAATAATAAAATTGTCTTTAATATCGAAAATAAAGATACTATAAACAATAAAAACGTGTTTATTAATATAAGAAATACTACAAATTATCCGTTTAGTTCATTGTTTTTAATTGCCAAAATTGAAACTCCAACTAATAATCAAATTATTGATACTTTAGAATATAAAATGGCGGATAATTATGGCAATTGGTTAGGAACTGGTATTTCTAATATAAAAGAAAATAAGTTGATTTATAAACAAAATTATCATTTTTCAAAGCAAGGAAATTATAAATTTACAATTCAACAAGCAACTCGTAGTAATAGTGATATTGATGGAAATATGCCTTTAAAAGGTATTTCTGATGTTGGTTTAAGTATTGAAAAAATTAAAGAATGAAAAAAAAGAAAGTAACTAAAAATCCTTTTTCAATCTATATTAAATGGTTTTGGATTCTAATTTTAGGAGGTACAGCTTCTATTATTTTTATGTTTTTATTAGCATCTTGGGGAGTTTTTGGTCCGTTACCAACTTTTGAAGAATTAGAAAACCCCGAAAAAAACTTAGCTTCTGAAGTCATTTCTCTTGATGGTAAAACATTAGGAAAATATGCTTTTGAAAATAGAACTCCCATAAAATACAAAGATTTACCTAAAAACATAGTTAACGCTTTAGTAGCAACTGAAGATGAACGTTTTTATGAACATTCAGGTATCGATTTTAAGGCAACTTTACGTGCAATAGTTAAATTAGGAAAAGACGGTGGCGGAAGTACCATCACCCAACAATTAGCTAAACTTTTATTTACAGGTGAAGGCTCCAAAAATTTACTAGAAAGAATACTACAAAAATTCAAAGAATATGTAATTGCAGTTCGATTAGAACGCCAATATACCAAACAAGAAATTGTAACAATGTACCTTAATAAGTACGATTTTTTAAATTTAGCAGTTGGTATTCGTTCAGCTTCCAGAATTTATTTTGGAAAAGAACCAAAAGAACTTACAATACCTGAATCGGCAATGCTAATAGGTATGCTAAAAAATGCATCTTATTTTAACCCGTTAAGAAGAAAAAAACTAGTAAGAAATCGTAGAAATGTTGTTTTGAGTCAAATGGCAAAAAACAACTTTATTACTGAAAAAGTAAAAGATTCTCTTCAAAAAACAGATTTAGGACTAAACATTAATAGAGAAGGTCATAGCGATGGTCACGCAACCTATTTTAGAGAATATTTACGTGATTTTATGAAAAAGTGGATTAAAAAACATCCTAAACCTGATGGTTCTTTTTATAATTTACACAGAGACGGACTTAAAATTTATGTAACCATAGATTCTCGAATGCAAACAGATGCAGAGGATGCTATGAAAGAACATATGGCAAATTTACAGCGAGTATTTTTTAAAGAACAAAAACACAATAGAACCGCACCTTTTTACGATTTAGACAAAAAGCAAATTGCCAACACAATGCTTCGAGCTATGAAACGCTCTAATCGCTGGCATAGAATGAAAAAACAAGGAAAATCTGAAAAAGAAATACTTGCATCCTTTAATAAAAAGGTAAAAATGAGTGTTTTTTCTTGGAAAGGAGATAAAGACACAATTATGTCTCCTAAAGATTCTATTCGTTATTATAAGTATTTTTTAAGAGCTGGTTTAATATCTATTGAACCTCAAACAGGCTATATAAAAGCTTGGGTTGGTGGTATTAATTACAAACATTTTCAATTTGATGCCGTAAAACAGCAAAAACGTCAAGTAGGCTCTACTTTTAAACCTTTTGTTTATGCATCAGCAATTAATCAATTAAAATTATCTCCTTGCTACAAATTACCAAATACTTTATATACAATTCCTAAAGAAAAATATGGAATGCCTGAAGATTGGACGCCAAGAAATGCCAGTAATAAATATGGAGGTGAGCTAACCCTTAAACAAGCCCTGGCTGGCTCTGTTAATGTTATTACCGCTAAATTAATTGATATGGTAAACCCACAAACCGTTGTTAATTTAGCTAAAAGTGCTGGTATTACTAGTAAAATTCTTGCTGTTCCGTCAATAGCATTAGGCTCAGTAGATTTATCTTTATATGAAATGGTAAGTGCTTATTCCACTTTTGCAAATAAAGGCTTACGAATATCACCAATGATGTTGATTAAAATTGAAGACAAAAACGGAACCGTTTTAGAACGATTTATTCCAAAATCAAAAGAAGTATTAAGTGAAGAATCAGCTTATGTAGTTATAAATTTATTAGAAGGGGTAACAGAATCTGGTTCAGGAATTCGGTTACGCACAAAATGGGGGAAATACCCAGATAATGTTGCCACAGGTTATCCTTACGGATTTACAAATCCTATTGCAGGTAAAACAGGAACTACACAAAACCAATCTGATGGTTGGTTTATAGGAATTGTGCCTAATTTAGCTACTGGTGTTTGGGTTGGTGGTGAAGATCGTTCCGTCCATTTTGCAGGAATTGATAAAGGTCAAGGTGCCACCATGGCATTACCAATTTGGGCTTTATATTATAAAAAATTATATGCCGATCCTAGTTTACATATCAGCAAAGAAGATTTTGAAAAACCTAAAAAATTAACGATTCAAATTGATTGTGATAAGGACATTAATAAAAATAATCCTGATAAAAAAAGTGTTGAGGAGAACCCTGAATTTTAATAGTTTATGAAATTAAAACCTGATTGGAATCCAACCAAAGAAAGTATTAAAAATAGCAACATTTTTAAAATGATGCAAAAATTTGGTTTCGATAACTATCAAGATTTTTGGAAATGGTCAATAACAAATAAAGAAACTTTTTGGCAGGAAACAGTTAAAATTTTAAATATTCATCTAAATAAAAAATACACTTCAATTTTAGATGTTTCCAAAGGAATTGAAAATGCAGCATGGCTTAAAAATGCAAAATTAAACATTGTAGATTCCTGTTTTCAAAATAATGAAAATGCTACTGCTATTATCTTTCAAAAAGAAGGAGAAGAAATTCAAAAAATCACCCAAAAAGAACTTTTAGCATTAACCAATAAAATTGCAAATGGTTTATTAAAATTAGGCTTAAAAAAAGGAGATAAAATAGCTATTGATATGCCAATGACCGTGGAAGCTGTCGCAATTTATTTGGCAGGTATAAAAGCAGGAATGCCCATAGTTACTATTGCGGATAGTTTTACTCCTAATGAAATTGCCATCCGATTAAAAATAACAAATCCAAAAGTTATTTTTACGCAAGATGTATTGCAAAGAGCTGGCAAAACAATTCCTTTATTTAGTAAAATAATCGAAGCTAATGCACCAAAAGCAGTAGTTTTAAAAGTTTCAGATGAATCAATTTCATTAAGAAAAAATGATATTTACTGGAATATCTTTTTAAGTGATAACAAAAAATTTGAATCGGTTATTCAAAATCCTGAAGATATTATAACCGTATTATTTTCATCAGGAACTACTGGAGAACCAAAGGCAATTCCTTGGACACATACCACTCCAATCAAAAGTGCAAGCGATGGTTATTATCATCATGATATTCATAAAAACGATGTAGTTTGCTGGCCAACTAATTTAGGTTGGATGATGGGACCTTGGTTGGTTTTTGCATCGCTTATAAATAAAGCAACTATTGCACTATATTATGGAGCACCAATGGGAGAAGATTTTGGAAAATTTGTACAAAATGCAAAAGTTACTATGTTAGGGGTAATTCCAAGTTTTGTTAAATATTGGAACAGCAGTAAATGCATGGAAAAACTGAATTGGAATACTATTAAATGTTTTAGCTCAACAGGAGAAGTTTCTAATCCTAAAGAAATGAAATACTTAATGCAATTAGCTAACAATAAGCCAGTTATTGAATATTGTGGAGGTACTGAAATTGGCGGTGGTTACGTTACAAGTACGGTAGTTCAGCCAAATATTGCTAGTATATTTTCATCTCAAGCTTTAGGTGGAGCATTTGTTTTATTAGATGAAAATCATCAAAAATCAGATAAAGGAGAAGTATTTTTAATTCCCCCAATAATGGGATTATCAACAAAACTTTTAAACCGAAATCATTTTGACGTTTATTATAAAAGCACACCAACATTTGAAGGAAAACTGTTACGACGTCATGGCGATCAAATGGAACAGCTTGAAAATGGCTATTACCAAGCACAAGGACGCGTTGATGACGCCATGAATTTAGGCGGAATAAAAGTGAGTTCTACTCAAATAGAAGCCATTATCAATACATTATCATTTGTTAAAGAATCTGCAGCAATAGCTGTTGCTCCAAAAGGTGGAGGCCCAAGTTTGTTAGTGGTTTATTACATAGAAAGTACTACGGAATTTTCTGATAAAGAACGCTACAATCAATCTAAAAATAGTATCAGAAAACAATTAAATCCGTTATTTAAAGTAACTGATTTAGTTAAAATAGAACTATTACCCAGAACAGCATCGAATAAAGTGATGCGAAGAAAATTAAGAAATTTATACGAACAAGATTAAAGGAAATTTGTGAAAATAATATCATACAACGTAAACGGAATAAGAGCAGCTTTAAAAAAAGGATTTATAGACTGGTTAACAACTACAAATGCTGATGTAATTTGTCTTCAAGAAACAAAAGCCCATAAAGAACAATTAGATTTAAGTGTATTTGAAAATGCAGGTTATACCTATCATTATTGGTTTTCGGCACAAAAAAAAGGATATAGTAGCGTAGCTATTTTATCAAAAGTAAAACCTAATCATATTGAATATGGAACTGGAATTGAAACCATGGATTTCGAAGGTAGAAATTTACGTGTAGATTTTGATGATTTTTCCTTAATGAGTTTGTATTTACCTTCTGGAACAAATGATGCTCGTTTAGATTTTAAATTAAATTATATGGCTGAATTTCAGCAATATGTAAATCAGTTAAAAAAAGAAATTCCTAATTTAATTATTTGTGGCGATTATAATATTTGTCATACTGAAATTGATATTCACAACCCAAAACAAAACAAAAATACTTCAGGATTTTTACCAATTGAAAGAGAATGGCTAAGCGGATTTATCAATAGCGGATTTATAGATTCTTTTAGATATTTACACAAAGAACCTGATAATTATACTTGGTGGAGCTACAGAGCCAATGCCAGAAATAATAATAAAGGTTGGCGTATAGATTATCACATGGTTAGTGAACCGATGAAAGACAGAATTAGAAGAGCTTACATTCTGCCTGAAGCCAAACATTCAGACCATTGTCCAATTGTTGTTGAAATAGATTAAAATGAAATTTACCTTGTACAAATTTGAAGGTAAAATTATAGAAAATTAGAAGTGATTAAAATGAAACAACTCGTATATATTCTTTTTTTATGTTTTTTTTATAATGGTTTTGCCCAAGTTAAAAAAGACACTCTTAAAATTGAAAAAATTGAAAATTTAAAAGAAATATCTTCAAAAAATGATACCATTTTTAAACAGGTAAAAGATTCTTTAGCTTTTAAAACAGATACTATTGCCGACAAAATAGATAGTTTATGGCTACATCAATTAATAAATTCACCTTTAAACGATACTATTAAATATGTTTTAACCGGAACAAAGATAGTAGTTTCTGATTTGGTTGATTTACCAACAGACACTTTAAAAAAACGATTAAAAATTTTAGATGCTAAATCTCCTTTTCATATTGAATACAATCCTCAATTAGAATCGATAATTAAGACTTATTTAAAACGAAGAAAAGGAACATTCGCCAATTTACTAGAAAAAGCACGTTATTATTTCCCTTTATTTGAAGAGCAATTAAGCAAATATGACATTCCGTTGGAAGTAAAATATTTAGCAATTGTTGAATCAGCTTTAAACCCTAGAGCTCGTTCAAAAGTTGGAGCCGCAGGTTTATGGCAATTTATGTATCAAACCGGAAAACAGTATCATTTAAACGTTAGTTCGTACGTTGATGAACGTTATGATCCTTATCGTGAAACAGTAGCTGCTTGTAAATATTTAAAAAATTTATATCAAATTTTTGGGGATTGGGATTTAGCGTTAGCGGCTTACAATTCTGGTCCAGGAAATGTTTCAAAAGCTATCCGAAAATCTGGAGGAAGTAAAAATTATTGGAATATTCGTCATAATTTACCTATGGAAACTGCAGGTTATCTTCCTGCTTTTTACGCTACTTTATACATTTTTGAATATGCTAATGAACATCAAATTAAAGCTAAAAAAACTGCCTTGGCTAAGTTTGAAACCGACACGGTTCAAGTAAAACGATTGTTAACATTTGCACAAATAAGTCAATCTTTAGGAATTGATATTAAAATACTTCAATTTTTAAATCCACAATATAAATTAGATATCATTCCATACATAAAAAGGAAAAATTATATGCTTACTCTTCCTATTAAATATATTGGAAAATTTGTGAGTAATGAACATCAAATTTATGCATTAGCTAAAATTGATGATGCTAAACGCGAAAAACCTTTGCCAAAATATTTTGAAATGAATCAGCGAATTAGATATCGGGTTCGAAATGGTGATTTTTTAGGTAAAATAGCAAACAGATATGGTGTTTCAGTTAGAAGCATTAAAAAATGGAATAGATTAAGAAGTTCACGGTTAAGAATAGGACAACGATTATCTATTTATCCGAGAAGATTGCCAGGTATTTCAAGATCAAAAATAGTTAAAAAACATACCCGAAAATCTACTCCAAAAGGTAAGTATCAAATATATACTGTTAAAAATGGAGATTCATTATGGTTAATCGCTCAAAAATTTTCAAACGTTTCTGCTCAAAATATTAAAGATTGGAACAATATTTGGAGTGTTAAAAGTTTAAAACCTGGAATGAAATTAAAAATATATAATCTGTAACCTAAATTATGAAAAAACTCGCCGTATTATTTACCGTTTTTACACTTTTATTTTCTTGTAATTCAGGAAAAGATAAAATTATACTTCAAGAATCAAACGGAAGAATAAATCATATTCTTATTATAATGAAAAATAGCGAGTGGAAAGGTGATGTTGGTGATGCCATTAGAAAAATACTAACAGAACCTGTAGTAGGATTACCTCAACCAGAGCCTTTATTTGAAATTACTCAAGTACCTGAAAATAATTTTGGAGCCATGTTTAAAGCTTCTAGAAGTGTTTTAAGATTAGGTATTACTGATAAAAATTTATTTAATATAGCTACTAACGTTTATGCTGATCCTCAAAAAATAATAACCATTACTGGTAAATCAAAAAAAAAATTAATTGCGGAAATTAATAAAAATAGCCAAAATATTATTGCTGCTTTTAAAAAAGCAGATATTCATGCTATCCAAAAAAGAGTTATTAAAAAATATTATAATATTAAGAATATTTCTACATTTAAAAAGCATGGATATAGCTTAAAAATCCCAAAAAAATATCGTAAAGTTGAAGATACTGGAGATTTTATTTGGTATCGATATCATTTAACTGGTGGAAATAGTATGGAGTTAATTTCTTATACATATCCTATTAAATCTGAAAATGATATTAACGGGAATAATATTGTGGCTAAAAGAGATAGCATAGGGAAAATATATATTCCTGGAGCTATTAAAAATTCTTATATGATTACAGAAGCTGCTTACACTCCGCACATGTTTCAAACAAAAATAGCTAGTCTTCCCGCAATTGAAACTCGGGGAAAATGGGAAGTTAAAGGCGTTTATATGGCAGGTCCTTTTTTAAATTATTCAGTAATTGATAAAGCACACAATAGAGTTATCGTAGTGGAAGGATTTACTTTTGCTCCTTCAATAAACAAACGAGATTATATGTTTGAATTAGAAGCTATATTAAAAACATTAAAAGTAAATTAAAGGCTAAACTGTTTTTCTGTGGTAAACATCATTCCATTTATAGTAACTATGAGTACTTTTTTAGAATAAAATTTATGTTAATTTAAGTACTAAATTTGTGATTTAATATAGTTAAAGCAACTATTTTTCTCACTCATTATTCACATAAAAACTATTTATTTTGTTTCGCCCAACTGTCCCGCAATGGCACCGTTCTATTAAACACTAATTTATTTGAAGTACTATCTTTATCTACACAAAAATAACCTAATCGTTGAAACTGAACTCTATCTAAAACTTTTGCAGTTTTTAAACTTGGCTCTGCAAAAGCATTAATTATTTGTAAGGATTTTGGATTTATAAACTCTTTAAAATCAACATCTTTATGACCATCCGGAGCTTCATCCGTAAATAATCGATCATAAACTCTAACCTCTGCTTTTATAGCATGTGATATTGAAACCCAATGTAAAGTTCCTTTAACTTTTCGTTTACTAGCTTCTGTTCCGCTTCCACTTTTACTATCTTCATCATAGGTACAATGAATTTCAGTAACCTCGCCATTTTCATCTTTTTTACAACTTTCTGCTTTAATGATATACGCATTTTTAAGCCGAACTTCTTTTCCTAGTTTTAATCGAAAGAATTTTTTATTGGCTTCTTCTCTAAAATCTTCTTTTTCAATATAAATTTCACGAGAAAAAGGAACTAATCTACTTCCAAAACCTTCTTCATAATCGTTATAATTGGCATCTAAAAATTCTTCTTTCCCTTCAGGATAATTGGTAATTACTACTTTTACTGGATTTAAAACAGCCATTACTCTAGGTGTGGTTTTGTTTAAATCGTCTTTTATGCAATGTTCTAATAAAGCCACATCGGTAACATTTTCTCTTTTTGAAATACCTGAAATATCGCTAAAATTTCTAATAGACATTGGAGTATAACCTCTTCTACGTAAACCTGAAATGGTTGGCATACGAGGATCATCCCAACCAGAAACCACACCTTCTTCAACTAATTGTAATAATTTACGCTTACTCATAACCGTATAACTCAAATTTCTACGAGCAAATTCGCGTTGTTTTGGTCTTAATTTTGAATTATCATAAACTTGCTCAACATACCAATCGTACAAATCTCTATGACTTTTAAATTCTAACGTACAAATAGAATGAGAAACTTGTTCAATATAATCCGATTCTCCGTGAGTCCAGTCATACATTGGGTAAATACACCAATCTGTACCTGTTCTATGATGTTCTTTTTTTAAAATTCGATACATAATTGGGTCGCGCATATGCATATTTACATGTTTCATATCAATTTTTGCACGTAACACATGAGAACCTTCTTCAAATTCTCCATTTTTCATTTTTAAGAAAAGTGATAAATTTTCTTCAATAGAACGATTTCTATTTGGGCTATCAGTTCCCACTTCTGTTGGAGTTCCTTTTTGAATAGCCATTTCCTCAGAAGATTGATTATCTACATAAGCTTTTCCTTCTTTAATCAATGCTAAAGTCCAATCATATAATTGTTGAAAATAGTTAGAAGAATACAATTCTTTATCCCATTTAAAACCAAGCCATTCAATGTCGTGCTTAATAGCATCTACATATTCTTGTTCTTCTTTTGCCGGATTTGTATCGTCAAATCGTAAATTTACAGGAGCATTATATTTTAATCCTAATCCAAAATTTAAACAAATAGAGGCCGCGTGTCCAATATGTAAATACCCATTTGGTTCAGGAGGAAAACGAAACCTTAATTTTTCTTTTGGTAATCCGTTTGCTAAATCTTCTTCAATAATTTGCTCAATAAAATTCAACGATTTTTTTTCTTCACTCATAATACAAATCTTATAAGTCACAAAATTATCGATTTTTTTTCGCAATGCAACTATAAAAATAACAGCAATAGTATTAAAAAAGATAAAACAACTTATCTTTGTTTAAAGTTTTTTAAATGGGAGTTATAAAAATAAGAAATATTCGTATTTACGCCTATCACGGTTGTTTAATTGAGGAAGGTAAAATAGGTTCAGATTACCGAGTAGATTTAAAAGTGAAAGCCGATTTATCAAAGTCAGCACAAACAGATAATTTATCAGATACCGTTGATTATGTACATTTAAATAAAATTGTAAAAAATGAAATGGCTATTCGTTCAAAATTATTAGAAGAAGTTGCGAAACGGATTTTAGATAAAATTTTAGAAGAAATACCAATAGTAAAAAAAGCTACCGTTGCCATCTCAAAGTTAAATCCGCCAATTGGAGGTAATGTAGCTATGGTTACTATAGAAATGTCAAAAAAAAGAAATCCATAAAAAACACTTGGTAACTTATTAAAAATAGTTAATTTTGCAATCCAATAATGGCGTCGTGGCCGAGTGGCTAGGCTGGGCTCTGCAAAAGCTCCTACAGCGGTTCGAATCCGCTCGTCGCCTCAAAAAAACCTAAGGAATCCCTTAGGTTTTTTGTTTTCTTTAACATATTAATAGCTATAAAATCATGTATATTTGTACTCATAAGCTTATGTATGAAAATATACCCTATTGAAACAGGAAACTTTAAATTAGATGGCGGGGCAATGTTTGGAGTTGTTCCTAAAGTTTTATGGCAAAGAACCAATCCTGCAGATAGCAATAATTTAATTGATATGAGCCTTCGATGTATGTTAATTGAAGACGGAAATCGACTTATTTTAATTGATACCGGCACAGGAAATAAACAATCTGATAAATTTTTTAGTTATTATTTTTTCTTTGGAAATTATTCATTAGATACTTCTTTAGCAAAATATGGATTTCATAGAAATGATATTACCGATGTATTTTTAACACACTTACATTTTGATCATTGTGGAGGTAGCATTCAATGGAATAAAAACCAAACAGGTTATGAACCTGCTTTTAAAAACGCTAAATTTTGGAGTAACAAAAATCATTGGAAATGGGCTACAGAACCAAATCCAAGAGAAAAAGCTTCCTTTTTAAAGGAAAATATAAATCCAATGGAAGCGAGTGGTCAACTAAATTTTGTAACTATTCCAATTAATAATTTTGCTAAAAATACCGAATTAGGATTCGATATCCTTTTTGCTGATGGACATACCGATAAACAAATGATTCCTCATATTCAATATCAAGGTAAAACCATAGTTTTTGCAGCAGATTTATTACCAACTGTTGGGCATATTCCCTTACCTTATGTAATGGGATATGATACTCGTCCATTGTTAACAATGGATGAAAAAGCAGCGTTTTTAAATAAAGCAGCTGATGAAAATTATTACTTGTTTTTAGAACACGATGCAACAAATCAATTATGTACCGTAAAACACACTGAAAAAGGAGTACGATTAAATCAAACTTATAAATTCAATCAAATATTTAATTAAAAGAGAATAAAAATGAGAATATTAAAACCCATGTACGTAGCAGTTGTAGCAACACTAACACTTGCAAGTTGTGCTTCTGTAAAAAACTTAGCAGTTCCTACTATGAATACCGCTGTTAATGCAACCGCTAAAAAAGGCACAGTTGGTGATAAACAATTTAACAACTGGGCACATGCCGATTTAGTTACCGATTCTATACCTGGAATGAGCGTAACCAAAGCGTATAAATTTTTAGAAGGTAAAAAAAGCCAAACAGTAGTTGTAGCTGTAATTGATTCTGGAATTGATATCAATCACGAAGATTTAAAAGATGAAGTTTGGACTAATCCAAAAGAAATTGCCGGAAACGGAATTGATGATGATAAAAATGGACATATAGATGATATTCATGGATGGAATTTTTTAGGTGGAAATGGTGTTGCTGCTCCAGAGCAACTTGAAATAACAAGGTTATATGCTAAAATTAAACCCCAATTTGAAGGTAAAACAGCGGAAACCATTACAGAAAGTGAAAAACCAGCTTATGAAAAATATTTAATGTACAAAAAAGCTTATGAAGCTAGTTCTGCAAGACATTTTAAAACAATGGCTCGTTTAAAACAAATTAGTGAAAATTTTGCAGCTATTAAAAAATTCTTAGGAAAAGATAGTTTTACATTAGAAGATTTACAAGCAATTAAAACTGAAGATAAAACACTCCAAGCTCAAATAGGTGATGTTTTAGGATTATTTAGCAGAGGCCTAGATGAAAAAGCTTATTTAAAATATTATAACACTCAAAAAGCAAACAAAAATTGGGATTTAAACTTTAATGGGCGAAAAATTGTAGGAGATAATCCTGAAGATATTAATGATACCAATTATGGTAATGGCAACGTAATTGGTTCAACAAAAACTGAATCTCATGGAACCCATGTTTCAGGTATTATTTTAGCAACACGTAACAATGGAATTGGATTAAACGGAGTTGCAAATAATGCTAAATTAATGGTTGTTAGAGCTGTACCAGATGGAGATGAACGAGATAAAGACATTGCTTTAGCAATTAGATATGCCGTTGATAATGGAGCAAAAGTAATTAATATGAGTTTTGGTAAAAGTTGGTCTCCTAATAAAGAATGGGTTTTTGATGCTATTAAATATGCTGCAAAACATGATGTTTTATTGGTACATGCAGCGGGTAATGACAATAAAAATATCGATATTAAAGCAAACTGGCCAAACGATTCTGCAGATCACATTACCGAATTTGCAGATAATATGCTTACCGTTGGTGCAATGAGTATTAATTATAATGAAAATTTACCTGCTACTTTCTCTAATTACGGACAAACAAATGTAGATGTATTTGCTCCTGGAGTTCAAATTTATTCTTCTGTACCAGAAAATAAATATGCAAAATATAGCGGAACTTCTATGGCTTCTCCTGAAACTGCAGGTGTTGCTACTTTAATTAGAGAATATTATCCTCAATTATCAGCAAGCCAAGTAAAACATATTATTATGAATTCAGCTACTAAAGTAACTATGGAAGTGATAAAACCTGCAAAAAGAGGTCAAGAACCTAAAATGGTTAACTTTTCTACCCTTTCAGTTACTGGAGGTGTTGTGAATGCATATAACGCTTTAGTATTGGCCGATAAAATGGTTAACAAAAAATAAGAACTTATAATGTTCTGTTAAAAAGAGGCTGTCTAAAAAGTAAAAGTTTCGTCAACCTGAACCTGCCAGCAGCAGGCGGGCTTGTTTCAGGTTCTCATAATCACTGGTAATCAGCAAGATGAGATTCTGAAACAAGTTCAGAATGACGGTTTTCAAGACTTTTTAGATAGTCATTTTTTTCTTTTAAATAAGTTATATCTATATTGCAACCTCTGATAATTACACATCTCATGAAAAAATTATTTACCTTTCTATTTTTAAACATTTCTTTTTTTTTAACTGCTCAAAATAATACTTCTTATTGGCAACAACATGTTAATTATACAATGGATGTTGATGTAAATGTTCAAAATTATCAATATACTGGTACTCAAAAATTAGTATATACAAATAATTCTCCAAATGAATTACATCAGGTGTTTTATCATTTGTTTTTTAATGCTTTTCAACCAGAAAGCGAAATGGATATGCGATTGCAAAATATAGTTGATCCTGATAAAAGAATGGTAACTAATATTGGTACTAAAGAAAATCCAAAATACGAAAGCAGAATAGCAAAACTTAAACCTAGTGAAATTGGTTATTTAAAAGTACTTACCTTAAAACAAAATGGAAAATCTGTTAAGTTTAAAATAATTGGAACTGTGTTGCAAGTAGTTTTAAATGAACCTATAAAACCTGGTAAAAAAGTAACTTTTGAAATGACTTTTAAAGGTCAAGTTCCTGTTCTTATTAGAAGATCTGGGCGAAATAATAATGATGGCGTAGCACTTTCTATGGGACAATGGTATCCAAAATTAGCAGAATATGATTTTGAAGGTTGGCATGCCGATCCTTATATTGCTCGTGAATTTTTTGGAGTTTGGGGAGATTTTGATGTAACTCTTCATATTGATAAAAATTATACCGTTGGTGGCACCGGAAATTTGCAAAATCCACAAGAAATAGGCCACGGATATGAAAATAAAAATCTAAAATTAAAACTTCCAAAAGGAAAAAATTTAACTTGGCATTTTAAAGCTTATAACGTACATGATTTTACTTGGGCAGCCGATCCAAATTATCAACATGACGTGGTTAAAACAGATACAGGAACTACGCTTAATTTTTTATATAAAAACGATAAAAAATTTGCAAAAGCTTGGAAAGAAGTGCAACCTTATACCGTTAAAGCATTAAATTATTACAATTCACATATTGGTAACTATCCGTATAAACAATATTCTGTAATTCAAGGCGGTGATGGCGGAATGGAATATCCAATGTGTACTTTAATTACTGGAGGAGAAACTTTAAATAGCATTTTAGGGACTATGTTTCACGAATTTGGACATGAGTGGTTTCAATTTATGTTAGCTACCAATGAAAGTGAACATTCATGGATGGATGAAGGATTTACTACTTATATTTCTACACTAGCTTCAAATGAAATTACCAAAGGGAATGTAGAAGGATTTTCTCCTAAAAATTACGGAGGTTATTTTTATGTAGTAAAAAATGGATTAGATGAACCTTTAACTACACATGCAGATCGGTTTAATACTAATGTAATGTTTAGTGTTGGAAGCTACACAAAAGGAAGCATGTTTTTATCACAATTAAATTATGTTATTGGGAAAAAGAATCTTGCAAATACACTAAAAAAGTATTTTAAAGATTTTAAAATTAAACATCCAACACCAAATGATTTTATAAGAACTGCTGAAAAAGTTTCAGGTTTACAGTTGGGTTGGTATTTAAATGAATGGATTGAAACTACACATACTATTGACTATGCAATTGCTAAGGCTGAAAATAAAACCATTACTTTGGCTAGAGTAGGTGAAATGCCAATGCCTGTTGATATTTCGGTTACATATGTAGATGGAACTTCAGAAGAATTTACTATTCCTTTAAGAATGATGTATGGTCATAAACCTACTAAAAACACCATCTTAAAAAGCTGGGCTTGGGCAAATCCAACTTATACTTTTAACGTTTCTAAAACAATTAAAAAAGTTGAAATTGATACATCTATGTTAATGGCTGATGTAGATAGAAGTAATAATACGATTGAAATAAAATAAGAAAAATTTTAATTAACTTTTTAGTTTTGGCAATTCCCCAATAATTAAAGCTAGCGGGTTTCCAACCGGGAATATACATGGTTTCTAATTTTTCAATGATAAAACCATTATTCTCAATAAGTGTTGGAATATCTCTGTTTAGATTACAGCCTCCTCCAATACGTTTCCAAAAAGGGTTTATAATATTTTGATATTTTTGGATTCCCTTTTCTGGTGCTTTTCCATGTTCGCAAAACAACAGTTTTCCTGTTGGTTTTAATACTCTTTTTATTTCCGAAAAAGCTTTTTCTAAATCTGGAATTGTACACATTACATAGGTAATAACCACCGTATCAAAACTATTATTAGCTAATGGAATATTTTCAGCTTGAGCTTTTATAAATTCAAAATTAAAAGGTAAATTTTCTGTATTTAAATTATTTTTTTTCCAAAGATCTTCTGATGGGTCAATAGCTATAAGGCTTTTTATCTTTTTGGTATAATAAGGCAAGTTTAAACCTGATCCTATACCTATTTCTAATACTTTACCCGTTGCTAATGGAATTATTTTTTTACGTTGTAACCTATTAGGTTTCTGGCTACAAGCCCAGTGAATTGCTTTTGGAAGAACAAATTTATTATAAAGTCCCATTTTTAAATGATATAGCTAGTTTTAGATAACAATATGAATTAATAATTTAACTAATTTTTGTAAATATACTATGTTTTTATAGACTTATAATGCAAACAACTTGTTACATGATGTAATAAATCACATCAAAAACATAACAAATAGCATAAAAAACAATATAAATGGCAATTCTACTTGTTTTTCTAAAAAATAGATTGTAGTTTTATACTCTATTTTGAATATAACTATTCTAATAGTTAAGAATTATCAACCCCAAATTCTTATTATTATGAGAACCATTTCACTTTCAGAAAACTCCGTAACAGACAGTGTATTTAATTTTGCTCAAAAAAATTACAATACTTACGTTCAGCATTATCGATCTAGAAATATGACTCCAATGCCATTAAAAGAGTTTCTAAAAAATTACACTAGATAATTCAAATTTATCCTATAATAATATCATTTAAACCATTAAACGGTTATAAAAATCATGCGAAAGTAGATGTTAAAAGTAAGTTCATTAACACTTATACTGTAACAAAGACAACTAACTCATCTTGAATAAAGGAAACAAAATATATCAGTTTATCCTAACCCCTTTTCAAACACATTTATAATTAAGAGTTCCAATCACTCTCTTTTAGGTTCTAAAGTAAAAGTAATGAGTAGACAGGGTGTAATCGTTTATCAAAACATAATAAATAAGAAAATTAATTTTATAAATTTGCCTAAACTTCCAAGTGGTATCTATTTTGTTACAATTGAACACAAAGATGGCTTAGAAAAACGTATTTTAATTAAAGATTAATATTAAATTTTGAACAAAATTATTAGTAGGATAAAGAACTTAATAGAATTTATTACCATTTATCAAGTTATGGTTTTTATAACTTTGTTCTACATTTTTTATCCTACCAATAATTCTAGTTTAGATGCTTATGCTTATGCTGGGGATATTAAGTACGCTAAAAATTTATTTTTACCACACCACCTAATTTATAACTATTTTTTATACAGCTTATTAAAACCTTTTAACTTATTTTTTAGCGATATAAATACCCTTTTATTTACCAAGTATATAAATGCTTTTTTTCAAGCATTAAACCTTATCATTTTTTATAAAATACTAGCCAAACTTTCAATCCCTAAAAAGGAGACATTACTTTATATTATCATTATTGGATTTAGTTTTAGCCTTTGGCGGTTTGGTACAGAAAACGAAACCTATATTATACCTATTACTTTCTCATTAATTGGGAGTTTTTATTTTCTGAATTTCTTAAAAACTAAGTATCTAAAATATATTTTATATAGTGGATTTTTTGCAACAATAGCCTGCCTCTTTCATCAAATACATTTTTTTTGGTGGTTTGGTTTGTTGATTGGTACAATTTTTTATTCAAAAAAATTAAAATATATCTTGGTTTATAGTATAACCGCTTTAATTGTACCCTTAGCTTATAGTTTAGTTTTAATTTTTTATAACAATCAAGAGCTAAGTCTAAATAATTTAATACATTTTGTATTCTTTGATTTCTATTCAGGTAGTGCCAAAACCGAATTTGGTTGGAATAATTTAATCTTAATCATTATAAGTAGTATTAGAACTTTTTTTCAAATACACGCTAACATTTATTTTCTTATTAGAAAGAATTTTCTTTTTGTTATTCCTATTTTATTTATTTTCTTTTCCGTCTTTAAAGTTATTAAGTTAGTTTCAAGAAAAGGACTTCTTAAAAGGCGAAAACTCAACGAAAATCCTTTTATAAAAACGCATCTTTTAATTTTTATACTTCAATTTTTATTTGCCATTTACGCGGTTGGAAATGTTGAATTTATAATTATGATTCCTTTTCTAATATTCTTGAGTTTATTTGTAAAATACAAAATTAATAAAACAGTTCTTATCCTCTTAGCACTCAATCTTTTTATCTGGAATTTTAGTTACGGTATTTTTCCAAACCATTATTATAAATACTATAATGATGCTGTTTTAGTTGATTTTATCATCAATCACCCCAATGACAAATTCCTAGTTAAAAATGATGCTGTTTTAAATCAATTTTACTATAAAACGGGTATGGATAATTATAAAAATATTCTTCTTCTAAATCAATTAAAATCTAAGGGAGAACTCTACAAATTACTCTCAAAAAATAATATCTACACAGATATAATTGGTAAACCCAGCATTTTTAACAGAGGGTCAATCACCTCAAAAAATAAATTTAATTTCAACTTTAATAAATTCAATAAAAAGTTTATTACATCTTATAAAGGTTTGTATGGAACATCTAAAATTTATCAAATAAGCAAACCATAAAGTTATTTATATTATAAGTTTTCAATAATAACTTCCTCTGTTTATCAATAAAATTTTAGTATATATCAAATATTTTATTTGAAATTAATTATTAGATGATGATATCTTTTTGCCCTTCATATTTCTCAAATATTTTTGGATAGTTTTCTTTAAAATTTTTAAAAATAAAATCTATTGGAACATCATCAAATGATCCGTAATCTTCTAAATATTCCATAAATTCATTCCCTTTATTGTCAAATTCCTGAAATATGGAATCACTTTCTCCATCAAAATCTAACGGAGCTACATTACATTTTAGGCATAATTCTTTATTAAAAGCAGGTGATGCTTTCAGCCATTTTCCATCTAAAAAAACATCCACCATTCCGTGTGGACTTATTTCATCAGTTCCAAATTTCTCAATTATTCGTTCTATACCAATATGATTTTTCACTTTAGCTAGATGAATTTTTGCAGGAATTTGTAATCCACGCAAACCAGCAATTAACAAAATAGATTTATCTATACAATGTGTTTCTGTTTTTTTTGAAATGACACTTGCCTTATAATTTTCCTTAGATAAACTAATTCGATAAGGATTGTATCTCCAATTATCACGAATTTTAAGATACAACTGTTTTGCTTTTTCTTTTTGGGTTAGCGTATCTGTCTTAAATTTCTGAATGAGTTTTTGAATTTCATCAGTTTCATAATCAAAATAATAGGTGGCATTTAAATAATCCATACATCAACTAGTTAAAGTATAACATTTTTTACGCGTCCAACTTCACCTGTTATTAATTGAACTTTTATGCCGTGTGGATGACTTGAAGAATTGGTAAGAATTCTTTTTACGATTCCTTCGGTTAATTCGCCAGTCCGTTGATGATGTTTTTGAATAATTTCTACTTGAACTCCAATTTGAATATTTTTTCTAATTTTTCCAGTAAGCTTTTCATTATTCATAAGTAATAATTTTATAATGTGTTAAATCATTTAAAAAATAGTTTTTTTAGTGAAAAAACCCAAAATACAAAAAAACTAAACCAAAAATTATCAATATTGGGGCAAAAAACCAATGGATTTTTTTCTTTACAAAAAATGATTTGAATACCGTTAGTGATGTTGGAAATGCTAATAATAAAATTCCTTTTAATAGTGCAACCCAACCAATAATAGTAATTAAAACGATCCAGTTTTTTACCCAATTATTATGGTATTGAATAATGAAAACACCAAATATAATGGCTAATATTCCACCTAAAATTAAATAAGAAGTATTCTCAAAGAGTTCTTTAAATACTTTTTGATAATAAAAAGGATTAAAAAACAATCCTATTCCGAAGGAAAAATAGATAATTCCTATAATTTTGGATATTAAAATTGAAGTTTCCATGTGTGACGTTTTTATAGTTCTTTAAAAAATTGAAGCTTCTGTTTCGGTAGTAAATAATTCTAAAAATTTAAATCCTTTTTTAGAATTTCCTTTTTCATTTAATTCAGGACTCCAAACAACAATGCTGTATTTTCCTGGATGAATTGCCACAATACCACCACCAACACCACTTTTACCCGGTAAACCCACTTTAAAAGAAAATTCTCCGGCTTCATCGTAAAACCCACAAAGTTGCATAATTGCATTTATTCGCTTGGATTTACTAGTACTAATTATTCTTTCTTTTGAAAATGGATTTTCGCCATAATTAGCTAAAAATAAAAACGTTTTGGAAAGTTCTTTAGAAGTCATTTCAATAGAGCATAAATAAAAATAGAAATCCATAACCACATTAATATCATTTTTAATATTGTCAAACGATTTCATTAAATTAATAAATGCTGCATTTCTAAAACTTGTTGCTTTTTCCGACTCCGCAATACGAGCCGAATAATTAATAGTTTTATTATTAGAAAGGCTTCTAACAAATGTTAAAAAATCTTTTTTTGGGTTTTTAAGATGACTCACCAAAATATCAGAAATTACTAAAGCTCCTGAATTTATTAATGGATTACGCGGGATTCCATTATTATTTTCTAGTTGAACAAAAGAATTAAACGGAGTTTCAGAAGGTTCAACTCCTACTCTATTCCAAAGGTTTTCACCTTCAATTTTATAGGCTAAAATTAATGCTAATACTTTTGAAATACTTTGAATTGAAAATTTTTCATTAGCATCACCAAATTTAAAATGTTTTTGATTTAATGTGGTTAAACAAACTCCAAATTTATCTGGATTAACCTTGCCTAATTCTGGAATATAATCTGCCACTTTACCTACTGATACTGTAGTTTCAACTTCTGCAGCAATTACTGAAAATAAAGTGTTATAATTTATAGTAGTATTCATTTTTATATAGTATTGTATTTCACAAATTGCAGAAACAACAAGCAAAAATTACTACTACAAATTTAATTTATTTAGTCAATCCTCAAAAAGCACTATTTCGGGTTGATTTAAGCCACATTTAAAATTGAATTGAACTTTATTCTATAGCGTATTGCTATTTTGAATTTCAAAATTATCCACACAATAGAAGTTTTTAACTTTTTCATCAATTTCCTAAAGTTAAATCCAGCGGCAGCCATCATAAAATTAATAGAATCACCAGTTTGCCCCTTCAG